>JADGHI010000126.1 GCA_019689515.1 Acetobacteraceae bacterium
CGGCGGCGCCTCGGTGCCAGGCACCCAGGCGATCGCGCTTGCCCCGCCGGACGGGCACACGATCGGCGTGGTTGACAGCTCCTTCACGATCAACCCGACCCTGCTCGGCCCGACGCGGCTGCCCTACGACACGCGCCGCGACTTCACGCCGATCTCGCTGCTGGTCACCGCGCCGCTCGCCCTGTTGGTTCATCCGGCCGTGCCGGCGAACGACCTCCAGGCCCTCGTCGCGCTCGCCCGGGCGCGGCCCGGGCGGATGAGCATCAGCTCCGCCGGGATCGGCACCGCCGTTCACCTCGCCGGCGAGCAGTTCAAGCAGGCCGCGGGCGGGCTCGACATCGTGCACGTGCCCTACCGCAGCGGCGGGCCATCGGTCGCCGACCTGATCGCCGGGCAGGTGCAGATGACCTTCGCCACCGTGCCCTCGACCCTCGACCATGTGCGCGCCGGGCGGCTGCGCGCGCTGGCCGTCACCGGCAGAGAGCGCAGCCCACTGCTGCCCGAGGTGCCGAGCACTGCCGAGGCTGGGCTGCCCGCGGTCGATGCCGAACTCCTCAATGGCCTGGTGGCCCCGGCGGCGGTGCCGCCGGCCATCGTCGAGCGGCTTGCCACAGCCGTGCGCGGCGCCATCGCGGCGCCCGGGCCCTTCCGCGACCGCCTGGTGGGCATGGGCTTCCGGCTCGTCGGCAGCACGCCGGCCGAGTTCGCCGCGCGCATCGAGGCCGAGATCGCCCGCTGGGCGCAGGTGATCCGCGACGGCAACATCCGCGCCGAGTAGGCGGCGTGCGGGGGTACGCCGGACGGCGGCGTGGCCGGCCTCCAGCCGGCTTGTCGTCAGTGTCGTGTGCGTCTTGGCCGCCGCCGCCCGGGCCACCCTGCTGCGCCACCGCTGGTGCGAAGGCTGGAGCGCATCGCGCCTCGGTGCCGCTGTCCGGGATCGACACAGCTCCTGCCGCTTCATGTCGGCGCGGGAAACCGGGGGCGACGTCGCCACCCACGCGTGGTCCAGCGACGAGCCGTGACTGGCGGCGACGCGTCGGTGCCGGCGCGCCCTCAGCGCCAGTTCTGGCCGGTCGGCTGGCCACAGCCGAAAGGGGCCGGCATTGGGCCGCCATGGTCCAGGCGAGCCCACGCGGAGGCTCGGCGGTACATCGGGCAGCGGCGGGATTGGGGCACTGGCGATGCGACGCCGTACCGAGACGGTGCAGCGACCTTACGTCCTCCGCCGCGCAGGCTTCTTGTGGACGGCCTCACCGCCGCCACGCTTGCGCTGGCCGCCGTTTGCGGCCGCGGCTGCCCTGAAGGCCGCGCCGCCCGCATGTCCGCTCTCCTTCCGCACCCTAGGGCAAGAGCATCAGGGCCGCCGGCGAGTTCTCGGCCGCCCCAGCGTTCACATTGGCGTCCACAGCCGATCGCCGTGTCGGCGACGGAGGCGGTCCTTGAAGGGCATCGTGCCGCCGCGTAGCGTCGCGCGCCGACGCCACGATGCGGAAGCGCCCGTTGCGAACGGCATCGGATGGCGAGGAGAGGATTGGACGTCATGCTCACGATCGACGCCCAGGTGCACGCCTATGAGCGCAACCATCCGGGCCGCCCCTGGGCCGCTGCCCTGCACGGCCCGCCCGAGGTCACGGGCGACGACATGGTGGCCGCCATGGACGCGGTCGGCGTGGACGGTGCGATACTGGTCTCGGTCTTCACGATGTACCGCTACGACGCGAGCTACGCGATCGAGGTGCATGCGAAGCACCCCGGCCGCTTCGCGCTGGTCAAGCCGGTGGACCCGAACGATCCCGCGGTTGGCGACACCGTCGCCGACTGGGCCTCTACGCCCGGTGCGGTCGGAATCCGGATCATGATGCGCGGCGGCGTGTCCGAGGACCCCGCCGATCCGGGAATCAACCGCGTGCTGGCCGCGGCGAAGCAGCATTCCCTCCCGGTCAACCTGCTGGCCTATGGACGGCTGGACCAGGTCCGCCAGCTCGCGGCGCGGCACCCCGACACACAGCTGGTGATCGACCATCTCGGCCTGCCGCAGCCCTTCGAGCCGCCACCGCCTGCGGAGCCCTGGGCCGATCTGCCGAAGCTGCTGGCGCTTGCGGAGCACGACAACGTCGCGGTGAAGATCACCGGGGCCTGCACGCTGTCGCATGAGCCCTTCCCCTATCGGGACATCTGGGACCCGCTCGGCCGCATCTTCGACGCCTTCAGCCTTGACCGCTGCATGTGGGGCACCGACTGGACCCGCGCGGTCGCACTCCTGTCCTACGAGCAAGGGGTCGAGGCGTTCCGCCGCACCGACCGGCTGACGGACAGCGACCGCGCCACGCTGATGGGCGGCACCGCGCAGCGGATCTACCGCTGGGCACCGTCGAAGTCCTGATCGGCGGCGGCAGCCCTCTGCGCGCGGAGTCTTCCCCGCGGCATCGGCCATGGGCGTGGCCGGTGCGGGGCGGTGGGCTGCCCCGGCGTCCGGCCGGCCCTCGATCCGCGGCGGTCAGGCGTTCGCCTTCATCAGCCTATCGAGCTCCGCCAGGCGGCGATCCACGCGCTCGGGCTGCTGGCTCCCGAGCTTCATTATCGGCATCGCCATCGGCAGCGTGACGATGATCTCGAAATCCTTGCTCCGCGCGCGTCCCGCCTTCGCCAGCGCGCCGTCGAGGCGCCCGATCATGTCCCTGGTGGCAGCGGGGTCACGGTTGAAGCCGTGCCAGCCGGCGCCGAAGCGCGCGGCGCGGCGGAGGGCGGCTCAGCATAGCCGCCGACGATAATCGGCACATGCGATTTCTGGACCGGCTTGGGGTTCAGCCGGCAGCCTTCGAACCGCACCCACCGGCTGGCGAAGTCCACCACCGGCTCGGTCCAAAGCCGGCGCATGGCTTCATGCGTCGCATTCGGCGCCTCGGGAACAGTGGAGGAATTGCCAGGCATTCCCACCGGCCGCACACTCGCTGGCCTCGCGGGCATCGTCGTGCCCGTCAGACTGACTGCCCCCGCCGCAAGGAGTGCCATATGGGCCGCATGCAGGATCGACTCGCCGTCGTGACCGGAGCCGCGAACGGCATTGGCGCCGCCATCGCGCGTCGCCTGGGCGGGGAGGGAGCAAGGCTCGCCCTGCTCGACATCGACGCGGCGGGGTTGGAGCGCCTGGCGGCGGAGCTGCGCGGTCAGGGAATCCAGGTCCTCACCCAGGCTGGCGACGTCACCGAGGAGAGCGTCGTGCAGGCCGCCTTCGCCCGCATCGCGGAGGAGTGCGGCCCGGTGGATGTCCTGGTGAACAATGTGGGCGGCGCGCGCAACGCCCGCATCTGGGAGATGTCGGTGGAGGACTGGGACTTCACCATCCGGCTGAACCTGCGCTCCGCCTTCCTCTGCACCCGTGCGGTGCTGCCCTCGATGATGGCGCGCCGGGCGGGCAGCATCGTCTGCATGTCCTCGGGGTCGCGCAACGGCACGCCCTGGTCGGCCGCCGACACCGGCGCCGCCGCCTACTCCGCGGCCAAGGCGGGCATCCACGGCTTCATCCGCGACGTGGCGCTGGAGGTCTCGCATCTCGGCGTGCGCATCAACGCTGTGGCGCCCGGCCCGATCGAGACCGACCGCACCCGCCCGGCCTTCGCGCGCATGGAGCAGACGCTGGAGCTGAGCCCGAACCGCCTAGTGCCGATGCGCCGCATCGGACAGCCGCGCGAGATCGCCGACGCCGTGCTGTTCCTCGCCTCGGATGAGGCGAGCTACATCACGGGCACAACGCTCGACGTCGCCGGGGGACGCTGACGCCGGTCCAGCGCCGCCGTCCGCTTCGCATCGCCGAGCCGGAACCGCCCGGCCCGTTGCACGTCGCACTGATCAGGGTGGCGGGCGGGGCCGGCAGAGGACTGGTGCCGCCATGAGCCAGGCGATAGTCGCGCCGGGTCGCCGCCGAGCTTGGTCGGCAGTGGTCGGCCCGCGCAGTCTGTTCTCCCGGCGCGGCGCACTGCCGGGCTTGCCGCGGAGGTGCGGCGGTCGGATGATCGTGCGGACACCGGGGGAGGAACAGCATGCGGCTGAAGGACAAGGTCGCCATCGTGACGGGCGGCGCGCACGGCATGGGCGAGGCAGAGGCTCGCCTCTTCGCCAAGGAGGGCGCGGCGGTCGTCGTCGCGGACGTGCTCTCCGACATGGGCGAGGCGGTGGTGGCGGACATCAATGCCAGCCAGGGCCGGGCGATGTTCGTCCGGGCCGACGTCTCCTCGGAGGCCGACTGGCACGCCCTGATCGCCAGGACGCTCGAGACCTATGGCAAGCTCGACATCCTCGTGAACAACGCCGGCATCAGTGGCAGCGCCGTCGGCAGCGAACTGTCGCTGGAGGGCTGGAACAGGCTGATGGCGGTCAACGCGACCGGCGTGTTCCTCGGCACCACGCTGGCGGCGCAGGAGATGGCCAAGGCCGGCAAGGGGTCCATCGTCAACGTCTCCTCCATCATGGGCTTCGTCGGCAGCGCCGAGGGGCATCCCGGCTACGCCGCGTCGAAGGGCGCGGTCCGCCTGCTGACCAAGGCGGCGGCGGTGCGCTGGGGACCGCAGGGCGTGCGGGTGAACTCGGTGCATCCGGGCTACATGCCGGCGATGCTGGGCGGAACCAATGCCGGCACGCGCGCGGCGAAGATCCCGATGACGCCGCTGCGGCGGCTAGGCGAGCCGATCGAGGTCGCCTATGGCGTGCTATTCCTGGCCTCCGACGAGGCGTCCTTCATCACCGGCACCGAGCTGGTGATCGACGGCGGCTACATCGCGCAGTAGCAGCCGGCGATGCCCGTCGAGTGTCACAGGGACCGCGATGCGTCGCGTTCGGCCGCCGTTGCCGCGCGGTGCTTGCGCGGGATTTCGGAGGCTGTGGCGGCGCCGCGGAAGGCTCCATGACCCGTCGCGTTGACCAAGCGCAGGCCCGCGCGGCTTTCGAGCGCGCAATCGCCGGGACGCGTGAGACTTTCGGCGACTTCTTCCTCGCCCGGCTGCTGGGGCTGGAGATCACCTATCCCGGCGAGGCGTGCGAAGTCGCCTTCGACGTCGCGGACTTCATGTTCAATCCGCAGGGCACCGTGCATGGCGGCGTCCTGGCCACGGCGCTCGACATCTCCATGGGGCATCTCATCAACCGCCTGGCCGGCGGGCCCGGCACGACGCTGGAGATGAAGATCCAGTACCTGGCGCCGGTGCGCGCCGGGCGCGTGGTTTGCCGCGGCGAGGCGCTGCGCCGTGGCGGGACGTGGTTCCTGCGCGCGGAGGCTCGTGACGCGGAGGGGACGCTGGTCGCCTTCGCGACTTCCACCTGGAAGCTCCTGAAGAGGCCGCCGGCGACCACGCCGGACCGGAGCGCCTGAAGACGCCTCGTCGGCACCGGACCGATCACCGGCCCGATGTGGCGGGCGCGCCGGAACCCGTCAGCGCCGTCGCCGCGGCTCCCCGCTCCGGCCCCGCGAAGCGCGCCAGCAGCATCCGGTGGAGGGGACGCTCGATCAGGAGATGCACCGCGAGCGACGCGCCGAGCGCAGCCAGGAGCAGGCCCGCCGCGTAGGCGACCGGCGAGAGTGCGATCATGTCGCGTAGCGCGACCGCCACCGGCCGAATGCCGAAGATGACGAAGGCGTGGACGAGATAGATGGAATAGGACGCGTCGCCGAGGAGGACCATCGCTCGCGTCCCGATCCCTCTCCGCGTCCAGCCGCTGCCCAGGGTCAGGCCCGCCATGACCAGGGCCGCCGGCACGCCCCACAGGATCGTCCGCGTGGCCACATCCGGCTCGGTCAGCCACTGTGCGGCGGGCCCCGACATCCATGACGCGGCGATCCCCTGTGCCACGAGGGCCGTCACCCCCGATGCGACAAGCGCGACGCGGAGCACCGGCGCCAGCGTCAGCCCGCGGATCCGCGCCAGCGCGATCCAGGCGCCCGCGACGAATTCCAGGATGAGGGGCGCCGACCAGACCTGCACCGCGAAGGGCCAGGCATCTGAGGCCTGCCCGATCGCCACGACGGCCGCGAAGAGCAGCGTCAGGGCCAGGACGGCCCGGCCGAGGCTGAGCCCGAGCAGGAGCGCGAAGACCGCGTAGAAGAACATCTCGTGGTTCAGCGTCCAGCCGGGCGAGAAGGCCGGATTGTGGGCACCCGCCGCGTCCGGCCACGGCACGAACAGGAAGGACGCGATGATGCGGTGCGGGTCGAAGTCGAACCGGACCGCCTCGGGCCTCACGGCGCGCAGGGTGAGCAGGGCGGCGAGGAAAACGGCGGTCACGAGCCAGTAGAGCGGCACGATGCGGATGAGCCGGCGCCGGACGAATTTCGGCCTGACGCCGGGCCGCCCGAAGTCGTGCCGGCAGGACCAGACCATGATGAAGCCGGAGATGACGAAGAACAGGTCCACGCCGGCTGCCCCTCCATGGAGGACCGGACTGCCGAAGCCAAGCCGGCTGCCCCTCCATGGAGGACCGGACTGCCGAAGCCAAGATGCAGCGCCAGATGCTGCGAGAGGTGCAGCGCAAGCACCATGAGCGCCGCGACGGCTCGGAGGAGCTGCACTTCGACCAGCATGGAACCGGTGGAGCCCCCCTGCTTGCGGAACCGCGCGGCGCTCCGCGCGTGGCGCGCCGGATGTGGCGCGACGCGATCGCTACCGAGGTCGCAGGCCGGCGTCAAAGGTCCCGGCCGGCTCGCGCGCCCGTCGTCCGTGCCCGTATGGCGCACCGGCGCAGGCGCGGCAGGCAGGATAGGCCCTCATTTCCGTCGCTTCGGGG
This sequence comes from Acetobacteraceae bacterium, assembly GCA_019689515.1. GTDB lineage: Bacteria > Pseudomonadota > Alphaproteobacteria > Acetobacterales > Acetobacteraceae > Caldovatus. The sequence continues at coordinate 6,775 of JADGHI010000126.1, forward strand.
AAGCCGGGGCGTCGTCAGGCGGCGGGGCCGCCAGGAGTCCCGGACCGGGCGAGGTGGGCAGTGCGGGGTTTGGCCGTCGTCGGCTTACGCCTGAGCTTGCCGTTGGCCACGGCGAAAGCCGTGATTGAAGCGGGGGGACGTGGGCGGTAGCGTCATGCGCAACGCACGCCAGCCAACATGCACGCACGCCCGCGTGAGCAGGCCGAGGCAGGCGCAACAGGGCAGGGGAGAAACGCCATGGATGTCGGCATGATGATGCTGTTCACCAGCTACGGCTGGGAGGACTGCCCCGACGGCCGCGTGTGGGAGGAGGAGATCCGGCTGGCCCGGATCGCCGCCGACTCCGGCTTCGACTGCCTGTGGTCGGCCGAGCACCACTTCAACGACTACTCCTTCGTGCCCGACAACATCCAGCTCATGAGCTACCTAACGGCGCTCTGCCCCGGCATCGACGTGGGCACGGCCGCCGTCATCCTGCCCTGGCACGACCCGCTCCGCGTCGCCGAGAACGTCGCCGTGCTCGACCTGCTGAGCAAGGGCCGCTTCCGTTTCGGCATGGGGCGCGGGCTCGCGCGGCGCGAGTTCGCCGCCTTCCGGCTGAGCATGGACGAATCGCGCGAGCGCTTCGACGAGGCGGCGCCGATGATCCTCAATGCGCTTAAGACCGGCTTCATCGAGGGCGACGGCAAGTTCTACAAGCAGCCGCGGACCGAGATCCGCCCGAGGCCGCAGCACTCCTTCGAGGGGCGCATCTATGCCGTGGCGTCGAGCGAGGACTCGGTCAACTCCGCCGCGAAGCTCGGCGCCCACATGGTGATGTTCGCCGACCGGCCCTGGGAGATGCGGCTACCAGCGATCGAGCGGGGGCGGGAGCTCCACCGCAAGTACCACGGCACCGAGCCGCCGCACCTCATGCTGACCGAATTCTGCGTGTGCGGCACCGACCTCGCCGAGACCGAGGAGGAGGCGCGCCGGTACCAGGGCAAGTTCGTGGAGAGCAACTTCTACCACTACGAGTTCCTCGGCGAGCACTTCAAGACGGTGAAGGGCTACGACGCCTACCAGCAGAAGGCGGAGATCGCCCGGAAGGGCGGGCTTGAGGGGGCGATCGCCGGCTTCATGCAGGCCGCGAGCTGGGGCACGCCCGACAAGATCCTGCGCGGGCTCGAGGAGCGGCGGCGGATCCTCGGCGACTTCGAGCTGAACGTCGCCTTCCGCTTCGGCGGCACGCCCTACGCGGTTGCGGAACGGGGCCTCAAGCTGTTCGCCAAGGAGGTGCTGCCGGTGCTCAAGTCCTGGGGACCGGCCAAGTCAGAGAAGACCGCAGCGTAGGCCGCATGCCTGGCCAGGGCCAGGCGGCGTGGCCGTCCTGAAGCCCTGCCGCAGCGCCGCGTCGGGCGGCGCTGCGCGGGAGGCTCATGTGCCCGCTGGGACTCGAACCCAGGACCCCAAGATTAAAAGTCTCGTGCTCTACCGGCTGAGCTACGGGCACATCGGGATTCCGCAAGAGCGCCGCGCGCTTGGCCTGTCAAGTCCGGGGCCCATCCCCGGCTGGGCGGCTGGCCCTCAGCCGGGCGCGTCGGCGACGATCGTAGCGCGCTGGATCCGGTCCGGATCGCGCACCTGGCCGTGCTGGCCGGCGCCGCGCTTGATCCGGTCCACCACCTCCATCCCCGACACGACGCGGCCCCAGATGGTGTACTGGCCGTCGAGGTAGGGGGCGGGGGCGAACATGATGAAGAACTGGCTGTTCGCGCTGTTCGGGTCGGAGGTGCGCGCCATGCCGCAGGTGCCGCGGACGAACCGCGCCTTGGAGGGCGGCGAGAATTCGGCGGGCAGGTTGGGGAGGTCGGACCCCCCCGTGCCGGTCCCGGTCGGGTCGCCCCCCTGGGCCATGAAGCCCTCGATGACCCGGTGGAAGGGCGTGCCGTCGTAGAAGCCACGGCGCGTGAGGGTCTTGATGCGCTCGACGTGCAGGGGGGCGAGGTCGGGCAGCAGCTCGATCATGACCACCCCGTCCTTGAGCTCCAGGCGCAGGCGGTTCTCGTTCTCCGCCGCGGATGCTTCGGTGGTCGCGGCCGCCGATGGCTCCGCGGGCGCTGCTCCCTCGGCCGGGGCGGCCGGCTGCGTGTCGGCGTCGGGCGCAGCCGGGATGCTGTCCTGATGTTCGCTCATCATTGCGCTGGGCGCTCCTGTGTCTCGGCGTCATCTCGGCCTGAGGGGAGGTGGCCGCCCCGCGGCGGGCGGCCCCCCCCCCCCCGGCCCCGGGTGGCGGCCGCGCCCATCATGCTTCGCAAAC
>JADGHI010000127.1 GCA_019689515.1 Acetobacteraceae bacterium
CGCGAGGAGCGCGCGCGGCTCGCCCTGCTCACCCATGACTGGCGCGAGGCTCTGGCGCTCGGGGCGCCCGACGCGCCGCGCGCCGTGCTCGCCCTCGCCGCCGCGGCGCAGGAGCCCGATCCCGCGAAGGCGGCGGAGCTGGAACGCCAGGCGGTCGCCGCCGATCCAGGCTTTGCCCCGGCGGCAGTGGCGCACGCGCAGCGGCTACGCGCGGGGGGAAGCGCGCGGCGGGCGCGCGGCGTGCTGGAGCAGGCCTGGCTGGTCGCGCCGCATCCCGACCTCGCCCGCGCCTATCTGGAGGAGGGCGAGGACGCGCTCGCCAAGGTGAAGCTCGCGGAGGAGCTGGTCCGGCGGAACGCGGACCACCCCGAGAGCCGGCTGGTGATGGCGCGCGCCGCGCTGGACGCCGGCCTCACGGGCCGTGCCCGGAGCGCGCTGGAAGCGCTGATCGCCACGCCCGGCGCGGCGGACCGCCGCGCGTTCCTCCTGCTCGCCGAGCTGGAGGAGACCGAGCACGGCGACAGCCCCGAGGGCCGCGCCGCCCAGGCGCGCTGGCTGCGCGACGCGGCGAACGCACGGCCGGAGCCTCGCTGGCGCTGCACCAGCTGCGGCGCCGAGCACCGGGCCTGGGAGCCGGTCTGCGACGCGTGCCAAACGGTGGGGCACATCGTCTGGGCGGCGCCGGGGACGGCGGTGACGAGCACCGCCGCCAGCACCAGCGGCGCCGGGGCGGAGCAGACGGCACGGGCGGCCGCCGAGTAGTCAGCGCAGACGCGACGCTTTCCCGGGGGGCGGCGTCCAGAGGGGTGGCGCGCGCCTCCCGCCCGAGACGGAGGGGCGATCCCGTTCGGCGGGCGCCCCGCCACAGCCTCCTATCCTCGCGGCAGCGCCAGGCCCGCCGAACGGATACGGCTTTGTGATCTGTGCGGCCCGCTTGACGGATCCTCAGCGATTACGGCGACCGGTAGGAAGGAACGGCCTCGAACTCACGAATCTTCGCGGCGGGAATGCACTCTGCCGAATTGGAAGGATGCGCCGCAGGCCTCGGCCGACCGGCCTGTCGGTCGTACCCGGGACCACGGGCCCGGCGCGGCGTGGCGGCATGCCGATGCGCCGTATTGCCCTGATCCTGGTCGCCGCCGCCGTCTGCCTGCTCGTTTCCGCCGTGGCGGGCGTGAGCCAATGGCAGGACCGCGCGCGCCGCGTGGAAGCCGCGCACAGGGAGGCGGCAACGCTCGCCCGCGTGCTGGCGGAACAGACCGACGGTGAAATCCGGGCCACGGATCTCGTCCTACTCAGCATCGCAGAGGGCCTGCGGCGCGATCCCAACCTGCCCGAGCACGATCCGGCTTTCGAGGACTCGCTGCGGCACCTGCTCGGCCACCTACCGGCAGTGCGTGCCTTGTTCGTAATCGGACCAGACGGCTTCATCCTCCAGGACAGCGACAGGGACACGCCACGGCGCAATCTGGCCGACCGCGACTACTTCGAGGCGCAGATCCAGCCGGGCCGCGGGCTCTTCATTGGCCAGCCGCTGATCAGCCGCTCCGTCGGTACCTGGTTCATCGGTCTGTCGCGTCGTGTGGAGACGCCACAGGGCGGCTTCGCCGGCGTCGCCGCCGCGGCCTTGGACGTGCGGTATTTCGAGCACTTCTACGGCGAGTTGGGCGTAGGCGCCGGCGACGTAATCACGCTCACGACGCGTGACGGTACCCTGGTCGCGCGCCAGCCCAGGGCCGATCATCTCGTCGGGGAGAGGCTCACCGGTCCCGGCGGCCGCAGCCCTCTGCGCGAGGCGCTGGCCCAAAGCCCGGCGGGAAGCTTCGAAGCCCCGAGCGCGGTGGACGGCGAGAGGCGCATCTTCGCCTATCGCGCCCTCGACGACCGCCCGCTGGTGGTCCTGGTCGGGCTGTCACTGGACCGGGTGCTCGCCCCCTGGCGTCGTGGCGTGGCCGCCGCGGCGGCCGTCGCGACAGGCGCCTTCGCGCTTGCGTTGCTGCTCGCATGGGCGGCCATGCGGCACGCGCGCGGCGAGGCGGAAGCGAAGATGCGCCTGGCCGAGGCGGAGAAGCTGGAGGCCCTGGGGCGCGTCACCGGTGGTGTGGCACACGACTTCAACAACCTGCTCCAGGCCATGCTCGCCGCGCTGCGGCTGCTCGGGAAGCGCGTGCGGGACGACCCGGACGCGACGCAGCTCATCGAGCAGGGCCTCGCGGCGATCGAGCGCGGGCGCGGACTGGTCGGCCAGCTCCTCGGACTGGCGCGGCCGCAGCCAGTCGAAGCGCGGGCGGTAGACGTCAACGCGTTGCTCTCCGGCATGACGACGCTGCTGAGCAACGCGGCGGCGCCGAAGGCGCGGGTCAAGCTGGACCTGGCGCCCGATCTCCCGCCGTGCTGGGCCGATCCGTCTCGTCTCGACGCAGCAATCCTGAATCTCGTCGTGAACGCACGCGATGCGCTGCCACCCGAACGCGCGGGGCCGGAAACCATCCGCATCTCGACCGAGATTTGCGAGGAACGGATCGTCTCGCCCGACGGGCGCCGGCTCGAGCCCGGGCACTTCGTCTGCGTGACGGTGCGCGACCGGGGCAACGGCATGCCGCCCGAGGTCCGCCGGCGTGCGCTGGAGCCGTTCTTCACGACGAAGGGCGAAGGCGGGACGGGCCTCGGCCTTGCACAGGTCTATGCCTTCGTGCGGGAGCTCGGCGGCGACGTGCGCATTGACAGCGAGCCGGGCGCCGGCACCGCAGTGCACCTCTACCTGCCCATCCATGAGCCGGGGGCCGCCGCGGACGACGGCAGCGCCACCAAGGTCCGCCCCGCGCGCCTGACGCGATCACTGGCGCACGCGGAGCGGAAGGGAGCCGCGTAGTGCGGGCTATTGCGAGGGAAAGCGCCGGGCGGGCAGCGGGCCCTGTTCAGCGCAACCGGCCCGGCCTCGTCGTGGTCCCGCGCGGCACGGGGCCGCGCGGGGTGCGGTTGGGTCAGGCCGCGGCGTCACCCGGCGGCACCGCGGCGCCGCCCTCGGTACCCTCCGCCGCCTCCGGCTTCGGGCCGCTGTCGAGGCCCTTGGCCGCGGGATTGCGGTCCACCAGTTCGATGACCGCCATGGTCGCGGCGTCGCCCTGACGGACGCCGGCCTTGAGCACGCGGCAATAGCCGCCCGGACGGGTCCGGTAGCGCTCGGCGATCTCGCCGAACAGCTTCGCCACCACGGCCTCGTCCATCAGCCGGGCATAGGCCTGGCGACGCGCATGCAGGCCGCCGCGCTTGCCGAGCGTGATGATGCGCTCGACATAGGGGCGCAGCTCCTTGGCGCGCGGCAGGGTGGTGGTGATCTGCTCATGCTTGATGAGCGAGGTCGCCATGTTGCGGAGCATGGCGATGCGGTGATCGGTCGGCCTGCCGAGTTTCCGGCCGGAGATGCCGTGGCGCATGGTTGTTGCGTGATCCCTAGACCTTCGCCGTGCTCAGAACGGCTCTTCCAGCTTCTTCGCCAGTTCCTCGATGTTCTCAGGCGGCCAGCCCGGCACGGTCATGCCGAGGGTGAGCCCCATGGAGGCGAGGACCTCCTTGATCTCGTTCAGCGACTTGCGGCCGAAATTCGGCGTGCGCAGCATCTCCTGCTCGGTCTTCTGCACCAGGTCGCCGATATAGACGATGTTGTCGTTCTTCAGGCAGTTGGCGCTGCGCACCGACAGCTCAAGCTCGTCCACCTTGCGCAGCAGGTTGCGGTTGAAGGGGAGCTCCTCCTGGATCTCCTCCACCTTCCGCTCCCGCGGCTCCTCGAAGTTGACGAAGAGCTGGAGCTGGTCCTGCAGGATGCGCGCAGCGAGGCCGACGGCGTCCTCCGGGGCGACGGTGCCGTCGGTCTCCACGGTCAGCACGAGCTTGTCGTAGTCCGTGACCTGGCCGACGCGGGTGGGCTCCACGCGGTAGGCGACGCGGCGCACCGGCGAATAGATCGCATCGACCGGGATCAGGCCGATCGGCGCGTCCTCAGGCCGGTTCTGCGCCGCCGGGACGTAGCCCTTGCCGGTCGCGACGGTCAGCTCCATCGAGAGCTTCGCGCCCTCGTCGAGGGTGCAGATCACGAGATCGGGGTTGGCGATCTCAATGTCGCCGGTGGTCTGGATCTGGCCCGCCGTCACCTCGCCGGGGCCGGTCGCGCTGAGCTGCAGGCGCTTCGGCCCTTCGCCCTGGTAGCGGATGGCGAGCTGCTTGATGTTGAGGACGATGTCGGTCACGTCCTCCCGCACGCCCTGGAGCGAGCTGAACTCGTGCAGCGCGCCGTCGATGCGCAGCCCGATCACCGCCGCCCCCTGCAGCGAGGAGAGCAGCACGCGGCGAAGTGCATTGCCGAGCGTCATGCCGAAGCCGCGCTCCAGCGGCTCGGCGACGATGGTGGCGATGCGGCTGGGGTCCGTGCCCGGCTCGATGTCGAGCTTCTCAGGGCGGATCAGCGAACGCCAATTCCTCTCGATCACGGTTTAACCTCTCCTCTGCCCCCGGGCGGCGCGTCGGGCAGCCAAGCGCGGGCGCGCCCGCTCAGACGCGGCGGCGCTTGCGCGGGCGGCAGCCGTTGTGGGGAATGGGGGTCACGTCACGGATGGCGGTGACGTTGAAGCCCACGGCCTGGAGGGCGCGCAGCGCGCTCTCGCGGCCCGAGCCGGGGCCGCTCACGAGGATCTCCAGCGTCTCCATCCCGTGCTCGCGCGCCTTGCGGCCGGCGTCCTCGGCCGCGACCTGCGCAGCGTAAGGGGTGGACTTGCGGCTACCCTTGAAGCCCTGGCTGCCGGCGGACGACCAAGCGATGGCGTTGCCCTGCGCGTCGGTGATGGTGACGATCGTGTTGTTGAAGGAGGCAAGGACGTGCGCGACACCGGTCGCGATGTTCTTGCGCTCCTTGCGGCGGATGGGGCCGGCGCCACGGGCGCCGGCGCGAGGCTCACGCGCCATCTTACTTCGTCACCTTCTTCTTGCCGGCGATCGGCACCGCCTTGCCCTTGCGCGTGCGGGCGTTGGTGTGGGTCCGCTGGCCGCGCACCGGGAGGTTCCGCCGATGCCGCAGGCCGCGGTAGCAGCCGAGGTCCATCAGCCGCTTGATGTTCATCGCCACTTCGCGCCGGAGGTCACCCTCCACGCGATACTCGCGGTCGATCAGCTCGCGGATCCGGAGGACCTCCTCGTCCGTGAGCTGATTCACCCGACGATCCTCCGGGATGCCGAGCCTCTCGCAGATATCCTTCGCGTTCTTCGGGCCGATCCCGTAGATGTAGCGGAGGCTGATGGGCACCCGCTTGTTGGCGGGGATGTTCACGCCGGCGATACGCGCCACGTCGTCTCTCCTGGAGCCCGTCGCTCCTTCTCGCGCCGGCGGCCGCCGGCGTTGGGTGTCCGCAAGGTTTCAGGCAATTGCGATGGGCGGCCGGGATCCGCCCCGGCCGCGGAGGCGGGGGGAATACCCCCTCCCCCTGGGGTTCGTCAAGTCTGCGTGGGCGGCTGCCGCCCGCCCGCGCTGTCGCCCCCAAGGATCGCCTCGATCTGCCGTGCCACCTCCTCCATCGGCGCCATGCCGTCCACCACCCGAAGCTTCCCCTGGGCGGCGTAGTAGGGCAGCAGCGGTGCAGTCTGGCGGTGGTAGGCATCGAGCCGGGCCTTGACCGTCTCGGCCTTGTCGTCGGCCCGGCGGGTGAATTCGGTGCCGCCGCAGACGTCGCAGACCCCAGGCGTGCGGGGCTGCTTGAACCGATCGTGATAGCCCTCACCGCAGCGTGCGCAGGTGAAGCGGCCGGAGATGCGCTCGACCAGGGCGGCGGCGTCCACCCGGAGCTCGATCACGTGGTTGAGGGTAAGGCCCTTCTCGCGCAGCATCAGGTCCAGCGCCTCAGCCTGCGGCACGGTGCGGGGGAAGCCATCCAGGACGAAGCCCCGGGCACAGTCGGGCTGCGCGACGCGGTGGGCGAGCATCGCGGTGATGATGGCGTCGGGGACCAACTCGCCCCGCTCCATGATCGCCTTGGCCTCGCGCCCGATCTCCGAACCGGACTTCACCTCGGCCCGCAGCATGTCGCCGGTGGAAATCTGGGCGATGCCGTACTTTTCCTCCAGCCGCTTCGCCTGGGTGCCCTTTCCCGCGCCCGGCGGCCCCAAAAGGATGATGTTCATCGCCCACGCGCTCCCGGCTGCGTTCCGCGCCCGCCGAGTCGGGCCTTGCGGATCAGGCCCTCGTACTGGTGGGCAAACAGATGGGACTGGATCTGCGCCACCGTGTCCATGGTGACGGAGACGATGATCAGCAGCGAGGTGCCGCCGAAGTAGAAGGGCACGCCGTAGTTGCTGATCAGGATCTCCGGCAGCATGCAGACGAGGGTAAGGTAAAGGGCGCCGACCGCCGTCAGCCGCGTGAGCACCCGGTCGAGGTACTCGGCCGTCTGCTGCCCGGGGCGGCTGCCAGGGATGAATCCGCCGTACTTCTTCAGGTTGTCGGCCGTCTCCACGGGGTTGAACACCACCGCCGTGTAGAAGAAGGAGAAGAAGATGATCAGGGCGGCATAGAGCGCCATGTAGAGCGGCTGCCCGTGCGCCAGCCAGTCGGCCATGGTGCGGAGCAGGCCGGGCTCCTCCGTCACGTCCGTCGAGAAGCCGGCGATGGTGGCCGGCAGCAGCAGCAGCGAAGAGGCAAAGATCGGCGGGATCACGCCGGCAGTGTTGATCTTGAGCGGCAGGTGCGTGCTCTCGCCGCCGAACATCCGGTTGCCGACCTGGCGCTTCGGGTACTGCACGGGGATGCGCCGCTGCGCCCGCTCGATGAACACCACGAAGGCGATCACCGCCAGCGCGATGACCAGGAAGGCGAGCACGAAGAAGGTCGAGAGCGCGCCGGTGCGCGCCAGCTCCAGCGTCGAGACCAGCGCGTGCGGCAGGTTGGCGACGATGCCCGCGAAGATGATGAGCGAGATGCCATTGCCGACGCCGCGCGCGGTGATCTGCTCGCCAAGCCACATCAGGAACATCGTGCCGCCGGTCAGCGAGACGACGCAGGAGATGCGGAAGAACCAGCCCGGATCGAAGACCGCGGCGCCGAACTGCCCGCGAATCCCTTCCAGCCCGATGGCGATGCCCCACGCCTGGAACACCGCGATCAGCACGGTGAGGTAGCGGGTGTACTGGTTGAGCTTCTTCCGCCCCTGCTCGCCCTCCTTCTTGAGCTGCTCCCAGGCGGGAATCGCGGCCGTCATCAGCTGCACGATGATCGAGGCCGAGATGTAGGGCATGATGTTGAGGGCGAACACCGTCATGCGCCCAAGGGCGCCGCCGGTGAACATGTCGAACATGCCGAGGATGCCGCCGCCGTGCTGGCGCAGCAGCTCGCCCATCACCGCCGCGTCCACGCCGGGGACGGGGATGTAGGTACCGATGCGGTAGACGATCAGCGCGCCCAGCGTGAACCAGATGCGCTTCTTGAGCTCGGTCGCCTTGGACAGGACGCCGAGGTTGAGACTGGCCGCGAGCTGCTCGGCGGCGGATGCCATCAGGGGTCCTCCTCGCGGCCGCGGCGTCGCCGGGATGGGAGGCCCGCCCCACGGCGCCGCAGCAGCAACGCTCCTAAGCCCTCAATTGCGCCCCGGTGCCCGGCACGGCAAGGCGACCGAGGACGCGCCGAACACCTCGACGCGCCCTTCAGGCCGCGTGTCGCCGCCAGCGCACCAGGTCAGGCCGAGGGACCGGCCTCGGCCGCCGCCGGTGCGACCGTGGTCGTGACACTGCCGCCCGCCGCCGGCACCGCGGCGCTCGCCGCGGCCCCGGCGCCGGAGACCGTGATCGTCACCGGCCGCTTGATCTCGCCCTTCGCGAGCAGCCGCACGCCGGCGTACTTCGTGGCCTTCCGCACCACGCCGGAGGCACGCAGCATCGCCTCGTCGATCGGCTGATCGGCGGGCAGGCGCCCGGCCTCGATCGCCTTCTCGAGCGCACCGAGGTTGAGCGGCGCGTACACCTTGCGGGACGGGTTGACGAAGCCGCGCTTCGGAAGCCGGCGGTAGATCGGGAGCTGGCCGCCCTCGAACCCATTCAGCCGGACACCCGTGCGCGCCTTCTGGCCCTTCACGCCGCGGCCACCGGTCTTGCCCTTGCCCGACCCGATGCCGCGGCCGATGCGCTTGGACTTATGCCGCGCGCCGGGATTGTCGCGGATCTCGTGTAGCTTCATCTCAGTCACCCTGCCCGGCCGGGTTCTCGTCCACCTTCACCAGGTGAGCGACCTTCCGGATCATGCCGCGCACCGCGGGCGTGTCCTCAAGCACACGCGTACGGCGGATCTTGTTGAGCCCGAGCCCGATCAGCGTCTCGCGCTGGCCGGGCTTGCGGCCGATCGGCGATCCGGTCTGCGTCACCCGGATCGTCTTCTTCTGGGCGTCGGACACCTCAAGCCTCCTGAGCCGGCGCCGCAGCGGCCTGCTCGGCGGCGGCCTGCGCCGACGCGCCACGCTCGCCCGGCCGCGGGCCGAGGATGTCGGAAACCTTCTTGCCGCGCCGCGCTGCGACGGCGCGCGGGCTGGTGCACTGCGCGAGCGCCGCGAAGGTCGCCTTGATCATGTTGTGCGGATTGGTCGAGCCGGTGCACTTCGCGACCACGTCAGCGATGCCCAGCGTCTCGAACACCGCGCGCATCGGGCCGCCGGCGATGACGCCGGTACCCGCCGGCGCCGAGCGCAGGATCACCCGGCCGGCACCGAACTCGCCGATCACGTCGTGGTGCAGCGTGCGGCCCTCGCGCATCGGCACGCGGATCATGCTGCGCTTGGCCTGATCGGTGGCCTTGCGGATCGCCTCCGGCACCTCGCGCGCCTTGCCAGCGCCCCAGCCAACGCGGCCCTTCTGGTCGCCCACGACGACGAGGGCTGCGAAGGAGAAGCGTCGGCCGCCCTTCACCACCTTGGCGACGCGATTGATGGCGACGAGCTTGTCCTGCAGCTCCTCGCCGCCATCACCGCGCTCGCGCTCCCGCTGGCTCTC
>JADGHI010000128.1 GCA_019689515.1 Acetobacteraceae bacterium
ACCACACCCAGCCGAGCGCGCCGCTGCCCTCCCTGGACCGGACAGCCCCGTCGCCCAGGCCGGATCAGGTCCCCGTCCCCGCGCCCCCGCCGAAGGCCGACCGTCTGCCTCCTTAGGCTGACCAAGGACCGTGGGGCGCGGCTGACATCACCGATGGCGTCAGGCCAGCTCGGCAGCCGGCATCTCCACCCGGTCGCGGCCGTTCGCCTTGGCGCGGTAGAGCGCCGCGTCGGCCTCCCGCAGCAGGTTCTCCAGCCCGCCACCGGCGTCGTGTCGGTGCGCCGCCACGCCGATGCTCACGCGGGCGTCTACCTCGCAGCCGTCCACCATCGCCGCCGCCCGAGCGAAGGCGCGGCGGATCCGGTCCGCCACCGCCATCGCCTCCGGAGCGTCGCCCCCGGGCAGCAGGGCGGCGAACTCCTCGCCGCCCAGTCGGCCGAGCACGTCGCCCGGCGCAAGCTCGGCTCGGGCGACGGCGACGAACAGCCGCAGCACGCGGTCGCCGACCGTATGGCCGAAGCGGTCGTTGATCTGCTTGAAGCGGTCGAGGTCCATCAACAGCAGGGCGGCCGCGGTTGGTGCCCGGTCCCGCCGCCGCGGGGCCGTGCGGCGCGCCGCCGCCTCCAGGAAGCCGCGGCGGTTGAACACGCCGGTCAGCGGGTCGAGCCAAGCCTCCTTCTGATACCGGAACGAGGAACGCTCCTTCACCAGATTCAGCAACAGGAAAGAGCTGACGACGGTGAGCATCGGCGGCGGGCCGGTCATGTCCGGAATGGGCCAGGCCCGGCCGAAGAGGAGCTGGCCGGCATGGTGCAAGGCAATCAGGAGAAAGAGGCCGATCAGAAACCACCGTGAGGGAAGCCTCTCCCGCCGGCCGCGCCACAGTTCGACGGCCGCGGCCAGGGAATATGCGCCCGCGATGGCCGAGGCGAGCATCGTCCGGTCCGCAGGTAGGGTGTAGAATGCCGGGATCTGGCAGGCGATCAGCCAAAGCGCTGGGCCAGCGACCATGCCCACTGTCAGCAAGCGGCGCCCATCGAACTGCCGCACCGCGCCCCAGAGAGCCGCGTAGTAGAGCAGCAGGAGGGCGTTGCCGAGCTGGATCGGGATCCCCACCGGGACCTGCCCCCGGAACAGCGCGGTCAACAGCCCAATGGCGCCGATGAGGTGGCCGCCGCCCCAGGTCAGGAGGCAGGTGGCGCTGCGCTCCTGCCGCCAGACGAGGGGCATGAGCAGGCCCGGCGCCACACCGATGAAGCTGCCCAGGAGGAGCAGGGTCTGGATGTCGAGGGACATTGGCCGGTTCGGACAGGCATGGGCGGCGCGCCGCATGCGGTCAGCGGATGCCGGGCCGTTGTCTTGAGCGCGGAACGCTCAACCATGCATAGTTTATCCCGCGCTCTGACGCAACTGAACGGAGGCTGATTGCCGCCTGAGCTTCGGTGTAGCCCAGCAGCCGGCGGTCAGGTCGGTGGCGAGCGCGCTGCCCATCGCATCCATGATTCCGCCGCCGGCCAGCACGCCAGACAGAGAGTCCCCGCGCTGCCTGCCGATGGCGCCGGGCGATTCCGAGGCCGCCACGCTGCTACGATTCGATGCTGCAAGGCCACCTGGGCCAGGGCAATAAGTTTTTGATTCTACATGATGACGGCGGCTCGGCGCGCCCTGAGGGATTCGAACCCCCGACCCGCGACTTAGAAGGTCGCTGCTCTATCCAGCTGAGCTAAGGGCGCCGCCGCGCCCGCAGACTAGCGCGATTGCCGCGGCCCGCCCAGCGCCCTCGCCCTCCGCAGCCGTCCGGCGGCGCGCCGCGTGGCCAATCCAGGCGCAGCCGTCGCCGTTCAGTGCGTCCAGTTCTCGGTGCGGTTCCAGCGGAAATTGTCGGCATAGCTCTTGGGCCGGATCGCCGCCTGGTCCGGCGGCGGCGGCACCTCGATCTCGACGGCGATGCCGTTGGCCTTCGCGTATGCCAGGGCCTGTTCCCGCGTGTCGAAGTGCAGCCGGAGCTGCATCGCCGGCGTATCGCCCGAACCGTACCAGCCGGTCAGCGGATCGATCCGCCTCTGCTCAGCCGGGGCGAAATCCAGGACCCAGCCCTGGGCGCGCGCGCGGCCGGACTGCATCGCCGACTTCGGCGGCCGGTAGAGGCGGGCGCGGCGGCCGGAAGGGGGGCTGCTGGAGGCACCGTCCATGCGACTGTCTGGTCCCTGTTGAGCTGATGGCCAATCGGGGCGGCGGGATTCGAACCCACGACCTCCTGTACCCAAAACAGGCGCGCTACCAGGCTGCGCCACGCCCCGCCGAGGCGCAAACTATGAGCAGGGCGGAGCGGCGGCAACCCTCGCCGCCGGCCCGGCCGCCACTCGCTGGCGTCGTCGTCAACACAGCGTCGCTCAAGGTGCGGTCCCGAAGATCCGGTGCAGCACCCGATCGCCGACCCGGATGTCGAGCCGCTCCGCCGTACCGCCGGCGAGCTCGAGCGTCGCCCGCACCGGCCCGCCGCTCGACACCGGCGCAAGGCTGAGCGGTACCGTCCGCTCGGCGATGCGGTGGATGCGCCCGTCCGCGGCGATGAACAGCATGTCGAGCGGGACCAGGGTGTTGCGCATCCACATGCTCGATTCGCGCGGGCTGCCCCAGTCGAACAGCATCCCCTCGTCGGGCGCGACGCGCTCGCGGAACATCAGGCCGATCATCTGCTGCTGCGGATCGACCGCCACCTCGACGCGGAAGGTGTGCCGCCGCGCGCCGTCCCGGCTGACGATCACCAGCGTCTCCTCCGGCAGGCGCGGCTGCGGCTCGCTGATGCCAGGCTGGGCGCGGGCGGCGCGGCGGACCGGGAGGGCAGCACCGAGGCCCGCAAGCGGCAGGACGGCGGGCGCGAGGGCGAGGAGCGCCCGGCGACGGCGGCAATGGCGGCGTGACGGCATGGCCCCCGGTCTATAGCGCGGGCAGGCCGCACCCTTCCATCCGGCGGCGGCGCATCCGGCCGCTCTGCGCAGCCCGCGCCTCGCCGCCGGGGGCCCTGCGCCACCGCCCTGGCCGAGCCGCTCTCCTTCTTGTGAGTTCACAAACAAAATCTTCCAATAATCTCATTATTGTGCGCAGACCTGGATCTCGACCTGGCTTCGGGCATCTCGCCCGCCGTGACCCGGGATGGCGCGACGACTTCCCTTCGCATCAAGCGAGGGGCGAATCGGACGGAGCTTCCAGATGCGGAAAAAGGACTGGGCGATCCCGGCTGCGGCTGCCCCGGCGGTGCGGGCGCGGAATTGGCAGCATCCCGACACCGCCTTGCGCCTGCTCCTGTTCGGAGAGCGCGCGGCACGTTGCCTGGCCGCCGTGGCGCTCGTCACGGCCACAGCCGCGATCTGCATGGTCGCGCTGATCGGGCCGGAGGCGCTGATCCAGGCAAGGACGGAGGCTCTGCCCGCGGTGCTGAGCCGACTGCGGCTCGCCCTCTCGGGAATGTTCGGCTGAGAGAGGGCGCCCGGTACACGCCCGGCGGCGCAATCCGCCGCCTCTGCCCCGCAACCGGCCGCGCCGAGCCTCGCGCGAGTGCGGTCAGGCCCCGCCCGAGGCGAGCCGATCCCGAAGCCCGCGCAGGAAGGCCCAGCCTTCCGGTGTCGGGCCCACCAGCACGTTGCGCCGGCACGCCGGGTCGCACTCGCGCCGCACGAGGCCCATGGCGGTGAGGCGATCCAGCGCCCTGGTCATGGCCGGCCGGGGGATCGCGAGCATTTCCGCCAGGGCGCAGCAGGTGCGCGGCGCCTCGCCGTCATGGACCACCAGCACCACCGCGAGCTGGCGCAGCGTCAGGTCGCGATCGCGCCCCGGGGTCAGCGCCCGCACCAGCAGGCGCAGCGGGTCGTACGTCTCGGCGACGCCGGCGTCGAGGCGACCGGGACGGCCCGGCATCCCCGCCTTCGGTGCCGAACCGCGCCGACGCCTCGCGGCCGGTGTGCTCCACAGGCTCGGCGTGGTGCCGGTAGCGCGGTCGCGGCGGCTGCCGATCGAGGTCACGCGGGAAGGGTCGGGCGGAGGGGCCATCGGGGGTCAGCCTAATTCGGGAACGAGCGAGACGGTCGGACCACAAATACACTTATAAATTTGATTGAAAGGCAACGATACGCTTCAAGGTCGGTGGACGGCGAGAAGGATCCACGGTCGTCTCCATGAACCTGCGTGGTTGGCATCGTTCACGCGGAATCACCGAGGTTCCGCGACGCGACCGCCCGGATCTCCGCCGCGACCAGCCGGTCCTCGACCCGTTCCTGGTAGCTGCGGACTGCGGCGCTCAGTATTCCGAGGATTCCGGCAAGGATCCCCAGCGTCGCCGCCAGGCCGAGGCCTGCCTCACCAAGGCAGCGCAGGTCCATGCTGCTCGCCTCCGGCGGCACGCATGCGGCGAAGACCTCCGGGGCGAGCGCGATCGGCGCCACGGTGGCGCCCAGGGCGCCGGCCGCACTCACCCGCATCGCCCAACGGAGCGCCGTCGCCACCACGGACACCCATGCTCCCGCTCGCGCCGTCCTGGCTGGTGCGCTCATGTGACTCTCTCACTCCATTTGCGCGCGCCCACCGTTTCCTTCCTTTCAGGCGCGCTGTTCTGGCGCCGATCGACAGCGCCGTTGGGGGGGGCGAGCGGAAAACGAAATCAGCGACGGCCGGGCGACGCGTGAACCGGGAAGCACCTGCCCCTTGGGAAACCGTCCGGGGCAAGACCAATCCGATGCGGACCGCGAGGGCGCGCTGCGATGCCGGGAGCCAAGCGCGCCAGCCCGCTCGGGCGGTTCGGCGTGCTTCGGTCCGGCCCCCGCCGCTTCGCCCGCCGTCGATGCCGTCCCTCAGGCCGTCCAGCGCTGCGCGTCGCGTCCGGCGCCGTTGCAGATCGGCACCGCGTGCGCGGTCGGGCAGAGCGTCACCTGGCCGCCACGGGCATGGAACTCGGCCACCGCGCGGGCAACCTCCGCCTCGGTGGGGGGACGGACGAAGCGGGATCGCCGTTGGCCCGTGAGGGCCCCGAGCACGCGGCCGATCTCCCGGCGGATCTCCGCCTCCGGCGAGGGCCGGCGGGTACGCCCGGACCCGGCGCCGGCCCTGGAAGCGGTGAGCAGCGGATGGACCATTGTTGGTCTCCTGATGCGCGTCTGACGAAAGATTGATTATTTCTTTCCGGGAATACAACCTGACGTAGGATAGGTATGCACCCTTCATCTCGTTAGGGCTGCACATCCCGAGGCTGACACGCCGCCGGCATGGCCGCTCCCGATGCGCCGTGCGGTGGCGTGCCCGGACGGCCTGCGCTACACGGCGGCCGCGACAGGGCCGGCCCGATATGCGCGCGTGCCTTTCACTGTGCCCCGTGCTTGCCGGCCGAGGCAGACGAGGAGCAGGCGGCAGGCCGGTGATCCCTTCCCGAACACCATCGCGCAGGCGGGCGACCGATAGCGGGGCCGCCCGGAGCCCGCGGCATCCAGGGCCGCAGCAGCCGCCCGCAACCCCTCCGCCCAGCGGGATGCCGCCGACCGCGACCGGCATGCCGGGCTGGCTGCCCCTCCTGCTCGGCTACCTGACGGCGCTCGGCCCGCTGGCCACCGACATGTACCTGCCGGCCTTCCCCGCCATCGAGGCGGTGTTCGGGGCCGGCAGGACCGGCGCCGCGCAGGTGACGCTCGCCTCCTGGTTCGCTGGCCTCGCGCTCGGCCAGCTCATGCAGGGCTCCCTCGCCGACCGGTTCGGCCGCCGCGCGCCGCTGCTCGCGGGCACGGTCCTCTTCACTCTGGCGACGCTCGGTTGCGCCCTGGCCCCCGACCTCGGGACCTTCACGCTCTGCCGCTTCCTCCAGGCACTCGGCGGCTCGGCGAGCATGGTCATCCCGCGCGCGGTGGTCCGCGACCTCGCCGACGGGCTGGCGGCGGCGCGGCTGATGGCGCGGCTGATGCTGGTGATGGGCGCGGCGCCGATCCTCGCCCCGAGCCTCGGCGGCCTCCTCCTCACCTTCGGGGACTGGCGCCTGATCTTCTGGGTCCTGGCGCTCTACGGCTTCTCCTCCGGCCTGCTCGTCTGGCGGAAGCTGCCGGAGACGCTGCCCCCCGCGCGCCGCGTGGTGCTCACGCCGGGCGAGCTCGCCGCGCGCTATGTCGCGGTGCTGCGGGAGCGCACCTTCGTGACCCATGCGCTCATGGGGGGCTGCACCATGTTCGCGATGTTCTCCTTCATCGCCGGCGGGCCGCCGGTCCTCATCGGCCATTTCGGCGTCTCGCCGCAGGGCTTCGCCGCCCTGTTCGGCGTCAGCGCCGCGGGGTTCATCGCCGGATCGCAGGCCAACCCGCCGCTTGCCGCGCGCTTCGGGACGGACCGGGTGATGCGCGCGGCCAACCGGGCGGGCGTCGCCTGCCTCACGCTGCTGACCGTGGTCGCGGTGACGGGGGTGGGCGGCGTGGCCGCCGTGATGGTGCTGATCATGGCGACGATGGCCTGCAACGGCCTCGTCATGCCGAACGCCTCGGTCGGTGCGTTGTCGCGGCACGCCGCGCATGCCGGCACGGCCTCGGCCGTCATGGGCACGCTGCAATTCCTGCTCGCCGCCATCGCGGGCGGGCTGGCGGGCCTGGTCGGCGACGGCACGCCGTTGCGGATGGCGCTGCTCATGCTGGCGGGCGTCCTCGGCGCGGCGCTCGCCGATCAATTCCGTCCCGCATCGGGGACCCAGGCCGGCCGCACCTGACAACCGCTCCGCGCCGCGCCATTCTGGCAGCGCACAGGAGGAGACGGCGAGCGGGATGGACGAAGCCGAAAAACTGCGCGCCTTCGAGCGCGACACGCACGACCGGGTGGCCGAACGCTACGCCGCCTTCTTCGCGCCCGTCACCGCGCTCGCCACGCCGACGCTGCTCGACGCCGCCGGGGTCGGGCCGGGGATGCGGGTGCTCGACGTCGCCTCCGGGCCGGGCCATGTCGCGGCCGCCGCCACGGCCCGCGGTGCGCGCGCCGCGGGCGTGGACCTGGCGCCGCGCATGGTCGCGCTCGCCGCCGCGCGGCACCCGGGGATCGACTTCCGGGTCGCCGATGTCGAGGCCCTCCCCTTCCCCGCCGCGAGCTTCGACGCGCTAGTGTGCAGCTTCGGCCACGGGCACATCCCCCGTCCCGAGGCGGCGGTGGCGGAATGCGCCCGCGTCGTCGTCCCCGGCGGCCGCATCGCCTTCGCCTGGTGGGACGCCCCGGAGCGCCAGCGGCTGCAGGCCGTGTTCCGCGAGGCGGTCGCCGAGGTCGGCGCGGAGCCTCCGCCGGAGGTGCCACGCCACTCGACCCTGCGCTTCTCCGATCCGCGCGCCTTCCGCGCCCTGCTGGAAGGCGCCGGCCTCGAGGACGTGACCCTGGAGACGCAGGCGACAACCCATGCGGTGCCGGACAGCGAGACACTCTGGCGCGGCGGGATGGAGGGCCTTGCAATGACCGGCGCGACGCTCCGCGGCCAGCCGCCCGCCGTGCTGGCGCGCATCCGCGCCGCCTTCGAGCGCCGCGCCGCCGCCTACCGCCGCGACGGCGGACTGGTGATCCCGATCGGCTTCCTGATCGGCAGCGGCCGGGTGCCGGCGGCGGCCTGAGGAAACCGCCGACGTATCGGACAACGCAGATGCGCCGGTGATCCTGGCGGCGATCCGCGAACGCTGGTCGTGGCTGTAGCGCCTATTTGCCGACGCGGGCCATGACCGCGTCAGGTTGCTCGACAAGGCGGCCTTGCTCGACTTCGTCGCCGCGATCATCCGCAAGTCGGACCCGAAGGGTGGCCTCAAGGTCCTCCCGCGACGCTGGGGCGTGCAGCGCACCTTCGGCCGGGTGATCCGCTGGCGAGGCGTAGTCCGGGACTACGAGCGCCGCCTCGGCGTCTCCAAGGCCATGAGTCACCTCGCCATGGGCGCCCTTCTCCTGCGAAGGGTCGCCCATCGCTGATTTCTCAAACGGTCACTTAGGCCAGCATGCAGCCGCTTCTGCCTTCCGGCAGTCGGATGGACGGACGCGTCTGCCCCGCTCGGGGAGGCCCAGCGATCGGCAGGCCGGATCGGGGCAGTCCAGTCAGGTGCCCGGCCGAATCTCGGCCATGCCTCCCATCCAGGGCCGCAGCACCTCCGGAATGAGGATGCTGCCATCCGCCTGCTGGTGGGTCTCCATCACCGCGATCAGCGCGCGCCCGACGGCGACGCCGCTGCCGTTCAGCGTGTGCACGAAGGCCGTGCCCTTGGCGTCCTTCGGCCGGTAGCGCGCATTCATCCGGCGCGCCTGGAAGTCGCGGCAGTTGGAGCAGGAGGAGATCTCCCGCCAGGCCCTCTGCCCCGGCAGCCACACCTCGAGGTCATAGGTCTTCGCCGCGCCGAACCCCGTGTCGCCGGCGGAGAGCACCACGCGCCGCCAGGTGAGGCCGAGCTCGGTCAGCACGCGCTCCGCGCAGCGCGTCATGCGCTCCTGCTCCTCGGCGGAGGCGTCGGGCGTGGTGATCGAGACCAGCTCGACCTTGGTGAACTGGTGCTGGCGCAGCATCCCGCGCGTGTCGCGCCCCGCAGCCCCCGCCTCCGACCGGAAGCAGGGCGTCAGCGCGGTGAGGCGCAGGGGCAGGCTCGCCTCGGGAAGGATCTCGTCGCGCACGAAATTGGTCAGCGGCACCTCGGCCGTGGGGATGAGCCAGCGACCGTCGGTGGTGCGGAACAGGTCCTCGGCGAATTTCGGAAGCTGCCCGGTGCCGTAGACCGTGGCGTCGTTGACCAGCAGCGGCACCGCGGCTTCGGTGTAGCCGTGCTCGCGCGTGTGCAGGTCGAGCATCCACTGGCCGAGCGCACGCTCGAGCCGCGCAAGCGCGCCCTTGAGCACGACGAAGCGGCTGCCCGCGAGCTTCGCCGCGGTGGCGAAGTCCATCAGGCCGAGCGCCTCGCCGAGCTCGAAATGCTGCTTCGGCGCGAAGGGGAATTCGCGCGGCTCG
>JADGHI010000129.1 GCA_019689515.1 Acetobacteraceae bacterium
CTCCGCCACCATCCGCGCGGTGCGGCCGCGCCGGCCGCCCTCCACGACCAGGCGCAGGAGAGCGAAGACGAGGATGGTGACGAGGACGATCAGCAGGTCCTGCATCGTCACCCAGGCGCCGGCGACCTCGAAGTCGATCAGGCTCGGCGGCGTCTCGAGGATCTGGGGGTTGCCGCCGAAGACCAGCGCCGCCGCGCCGCGCATCACGTGGCCGAAGCCGAGCGTGACGATCATGATCGAGACCAGGTTCTGCTCCAGCGTCAGCCGCATCATCACCATCTGCATGGCAAGGCCGAGGACGATCCCGCCACCGATCGCGACGAGGACCGCCGCCGGGTAGGGCAGCCCGAGCCCCGCAAAGGCCCACCAGGTGACGAAGGCGCCGAGCATGTACATCTGGCCATGGCCGAAATTCACCAGCCGCGCGACGCCGAGCAGCACCGTCCAGCCGATCGCGATCAGCGCATAGGCATGGCCGAGGATGAGGCCGTTGATGATCTGCTGCAGCAGGTTCACGCCGCGCCCTCCCCGAGATAGGCCTGGATGATGCGCGGGTCGTCGCGCATCGCGGCGACCGGGCCCTCGGCCAGGACGCGGCCGCGCTCGATCAGCACGAGGCGGTCCACCACCTCGAGCGCGGCGCGGACGTTCTGCTCTACCAGGAGCACCGAGAGGCCGCGCTCGTCCACCAGGCGGCGCACCGTCTCCAGCACGCTGACGACGAGGCGCGGGGCGAGGCCGATCGAGGGCTCGTCCAGCACCAGCGCGCGCGGGCCGAGGCGCAGCGCGCGGGCGATGGCGAGCATCTGCCGCTCGCCGCCGGAGAGCTGCCCGCCGGTGTGGTCCAGTCGCTCGCGCAGGCGGGGGAAGAGGGTGAAGACCTCCTCCTCCGTGTAGGCGCGGTCCGTCATGCGGTCGGCGGAGGCGGCGAGGTTCTCGGCCACCGTCAGGCGGGCGAAGACGGCGCCGCCCTCCGGCACAAGCAGCAGGCCGCGGCGCACGCGCTCATGCGTCGGCAGGGCGGAGATGTCCTCGCCGTCGAGGCGCACGCGGCCGGAGACGCTCGGGCGCCCGCGCGACCAGCCGAGGAGCGCGTTCACCTGCGTGGACTTGCCCGCGCCGTTCGCGCCCACCACGCCGACCAGCTCGCCGGCGCCGAGCGCGAGCCGCGGCAGGTCGAGCGCCTGGTTGCCGCCATAGGCGACGCGGAGCGATTCGGCTTCCAGGACCGGCACCGCCTCGCTCATGCCGCGCGTCCCAGGTAAGCCTCCAGCACGCGCGGGTCGGCCTGGACCTCGCGCGGCGTGCCGGTGGCGAGCATCCGCCCCTGGTCGAGCACGACGATGCGGTCGGCGATCGCCATGATCAGGTCCATGTGGTGCTCGATCACCACCAGTGCCGCGCCGGACGCCTTCAGCGAGGCGAGCAGGTCGCGCAGCCGCAGCATGTCCTCCCCGCCGAGGCCCGCCGCCGGCTCGTCCAGCATCAGCACCTTCGCGCCCATGCCCCAGGCGAGGGCGATGGAAAGCATGCGCTGCGTGCCGTAGGGCAGGTTCGGCGGCCGGCGGCCATGCATCGCGCGCGGGATGCCGAAGCGCTCCAGGATCGCGGCCGCCTCCGCCTCCATCGCGCGCCGCCGCGCCGCCTCGCGCCATGGCGCGAGGATGCTGGCGGCGAGGCCCGTCCCGTGGTCGAGCGCGAGCACCGCCGTCATGTTCTCCAGCACGGTGAGGTCGGCGAAGAACGCGTTCTGCTGGAAGGCGCGCCGGAGTCCGAGCGGGGCGAGCCCGTGCGGCGGCACCTCCGTGACGTCGTGGCCCGCGAGCCAGACACGCCCGCTGCGCCGGACCATGTTGGTCGCCGCGTCGTAGCAACTGCTCTTGCCCGCGCCGTTCGGGCCGATGATGCCGAGGATCTCGCCGCCGTGGACCTCCCAGCTCACCCCCTCCAGCGCGACAAGCGCGCCGTAGCGGACGCCGAGGCCCTCGACACGCAGCGCAGCCGTGCGGTCGCTCACCGTGCGGCCTGAACCACGATCTTCCCGTCCCGCACGACGAACAGCGCGTGGTTGGACTGCAACTGCCCGTCCGGCGCGAAGGTCGCGGTGCCGAGGATCGTGTTGAGGAAGCTGCCGCCGCGGATGCGCCGCGCCACCGTCTCGCGGTCGAGGCTCTTCGTCTCGTTCGCCGCCATCGCCCAGACCTGCAAGGACGCGGCGCCGAGCGCCATGTACTTGTCCGCGGTGTGGCCGAACATCTCCTGCACCTTGCGCACGAAGCGCTGGTTCACCGGATTGGAGGCGAAGGGCTCGACGTCCGGGAAGTAGATGTCGGCGCCGACGACGCCGTTCGCCGCCTCGCCCGCCACCTGGATCACGCTCGGCGCGATGGTGCCGACGGCGGTGATCAGCTCGCCGCGGATGCGCAACTGCCGCGCCTGGCGGATCAGCGCCGGCATGCCGAGGCTCTCGCTGGCGTTGATCGCGACCACCGCGTCCGGGTTGGCGTTGCGCACATTCGTCAGCGCCACGCGGAAGTCGGCCTGGGTGAAGGGGAAGCGCTCCTCCGCCACCCTCTGGTAGCTGTGGCCGGCGGCCTTCAGCTCGTTCTCGATCGAGGCCTGCGCGCCGTTGCCGTAGGCGTCGTTCTGGGTGAGGAAGGCGATCCGCCGGAAGCCGGAGCGCGCGATGTATTGCGCGATGACGCGCCCGTCCTGGCTGTTGGAGGAATTCAGCCGGATCGCCAGCGGATTGCCGCCACCGGAGAGGATCTGGTCGGCCTTGGAGATCGCCGTGATGTCGAGGATGCCGGCGCGCGCGATCACCGGCTGCATGGCGAGCGTGACCGGGCTGTTCCAGCCCTCGATGATCACGGCGACGCGCTCGGCGATCATCTCGTTGGCGCGGCTGACGCCGACGGCGGGGGTGGATTCGTCGTCGCGCTTGAGCACGGTGACCTGGCGCCCGAGCACCCCGCCCGCCTCGTTGACCAGCGCCGCCATCGCCTCGATCGCCTGGACCACGTTCTGGCCCTGTGGCCCGGCGCCGCCGCTCAAGGGGAAGATCGCGCCGACCTTGATCGGCTCCTGCTGCGCGCGGGCGATGGCCGGCGCCGCGAGCGCGGCGAGGGCAAGTGTCGTGGCGTGCCTGCGGGTGATGGCCATGACGGACGGTCCTCCCTTATGCCGGCCGGTGTTCCGTGCCGGATCGTTGCCGGCATGCTCCACCGCGTCGCGCGCCAGTGTCAACGCGCCGCTGTGCCTCAGGGCGGCAGGATGCGCCGGCGCTGCAGCTCGCGCAGCCACCATTCGAGCATCTCGGCGCTGTCAACGCAGTCGCCGAAGCCCGCCTGGCGGATCTTGATGGTGCTGAGGATCGAGGCGGTCTGCCCGGGGCGGCTGAAGGCGAAGTCGGCGAACTGCCAGGAGGTGCCGATCATCGCGTCCAGGTCCGGCGCGGCCAGCCCGTATCGTTCCACGATGCGCCGCCACACCGGCGCCTTGTCCGCCATGATGGCAACGAGCGACATCGGATGCGGCGCGCCGATCTCCATCCCGAACACGCGCGCGAGCACGGGGAACAGGCTCTGCCAGTCGAACACGTCGCCGTTGGTGACGTTGAAGATCTCGTTCGCCGCGGCCGGCGACCCGCCCGCCCAGGCGATGGCGCGGGCGAGCAGGCGCGCATCCGTCGCCTCGGTGAGCCGCGTGCCGCTGCCGGGCCAGATGAGGGGCAGGCCCAACTCCCGGCTGATCGCGGCATAGGCGCCCATCGCGGCGAGTAGGTTCATCGCGCTGCCGGCGGCGTAGCCGATCACCGCCTGCGGCCGCAGCACGGTCCAGGTCCAGCCGGCGCCGGACGCCTGGCGCGCGCGGATGAAGTCCTCCTGCGCCCAGTAGAAGTTCGGGTGGATGTGGCGCGGCGCGCTCTCCTTGCCGGGGATCGGCATCTGGCCGAGATGCACGCCGTAGGCCTTGGTCCCCTGCATCAGCGCGACGTGGCGCAGCCCGGGATTGTTCGGCTCCACCGCGTCCATCAGGTTGGCGAGCATCGCCGCGTTGGTGGCGATCTGGTCGCTCTCAAGCCAGCCCTTGCCGAGCTCCGGCTTCTCGTAGAGCGCGCAATAGACGATGTGCGTCACGTCGCGCAGCTCGCCGAGCTTCACGCGGCAATCCGCCGCATCGCGCAGGTCGGCCGAGACGAAGCGCGCGCGGGTGGGGAAGTCCGGGGCGCGCCGGGAGAGCGCCACGATGTCCCAGCCCGGCAGCGCCTCGTAGTGCTCCAGCACGGCGCGGCCGACGATGCCGAGCGCGCCCGCGATCAGAACCTTGCCCGTCGCCACGATCGTTCCCTCCCCCTGTTCTCCGGCCGACGCTACTGTTCGCCGCCGGCGCCCGGCAAGCCACGCCGCCGCCGCTGTTCCCCGGAGGAAACCGCCGATGAAGATCGTGGATGCCCAGGTGCACATCTGGTCCAGCGGCACGCCGAGCGGCGAGCACCGCAAGGTGCCCGTGTTCACCGCCGAGGAACTGCTCGCCGAGATGGACGAGGCCGGCGTGGACGCCGCGGTGATCCACCCGCCGGTGAGCTGGGATCCCGATTCCAACGCCCTCGCCGAGGACGCCGCGCGGCGCTACCCGGACCGCTTCGCCGTGCTCGGGCAGGTTCCCCTCGACCGGCCGGAGGAGAGCCGCAAGCTGCTCGAAACCTGGCGCGAGCGCCCCGGGCAGAAGGGCCTGCGCTACCCGCTCGTGCGCCCGGAGCAGCAGACCTGGCACGAGGACGGGACCATGGACTGGCTCTGGCCCACGGCGGAGCGCCTCGGCCTGCCGGTCGCCAGCATGGCCTGGCGCTTCCTGCCCGTGTTCCGCTCGATCGCCGAGCGCCACCCGAATCTGCGCCTCATCATCGACCATTGCGGCCTGGTGCGGAGCGCCAAGGACGAGGCCGCCTTCGCCAATCTCGACGAGCTGCTGTCCCTCGCGAAGCTGCCCAACATCGCGGTGAAGGCAACCGGCGCGCCGGCCTATTCCTCGCAGCCCTACCCCTTCCGCAACATCCATGACGGGCTGCGCCGCATCTACGACGCCTTCGGCCCGCACCGCTTCTTCTGGGGCACCGACATCACCCGCATGCCGTGCAGCTACCGCCAGTGCGTGACCATGTTCACCGAGGAGCTGCCCTGGCTCTCCGGCCGGGAGCTGGAGCTGGTGATGGGCCGCGCCCTCTGCGACTGGATCGGCTGGAAGCTCCCCTTCGACTGACCGGCGCGGGGATGGGGAGCGCCCTCGCCTCCCGCTTCCGCCGCGCTCGCCACGACCGTTAGAGTGTCGGGGATCCTGTCCCGCCACCGTGGAGGCCCCCCCATGGAGTTCGGCATCGCGATCCCGACCGACGCGGAAAGCTGGAAGCTCGTCCAGCGCGCCGAGGAACTGGGCTTCACCACCGCCTGGTTCTACGACACGCAGATGCTGAGCGCGGACTGCTTCGTCGCGATGGGCGCGGCGGCGGTGAAGACCTCGCGCATCCGCCTCGGCACCGGCGTGGTGATTCCCTCCAACCGCATCGCGCCGGTCACGGCCAACGCCTTCGCGACGCTCAACAAGCTCGCGCCGGGGCGGATCGACATGGGCCTCGGCACCGGCTTCACGGGGCGCCGCGCCATGGGCCTCGGCGCGATGAAGCTCGCCGAGTTCGAGGAATACCTCCGCGTCATGCTCGCCCTGCTGCGCGGCGAGACGGTGGAGACGGAGGTCGAGGGCAAGCGCCGCAAGATCCGCTTCCTCAACCCCGAGCTCGGCCTGTTCGACACGAAGACGCCGATGCGCCTGCACATCGCCGCCGCCGGGCCGAAGGCACGAGCGCTGACGGCCAGGCTCGGCGCCGGCTGGATCAACTTCTTCTCCGACGTTCCGGGCGCCGTCGCCATGCTGCGCGAGATGCAGGCGGCCTGGTCGGCGGCGGGCCAGGCGCGGGAGGCACTGATCTCCACCGCCTTCGTCCTCGGCTGCGTGCTCGAGGAGGGCGAGCCATACGACTCGCCGCGCGCCATCGCCCAGGCCGGGCCGCGCGCGGCGGTGCTGCTGCACCGCGCGGCGGACGAGGCGCTCTCCGGCCTGCCGAACATCACCCCGGTGCCGGAGTCCTGCCGCGCCGCCGTGGAGGGCTACGTCGCCGTCGCCCGAGGCTTCGAGCCGAAGGACGCGCCCTGGCTGCAGAACCACCGCGGCCACCTGATGTTCGTCCGTCCCGACGAGCGCCCTTTCATCACCGCGGACCTGATCCGCCTCAGCAGCTTCACCGCGACCGAGGCGGAGCTGAAGCGGCGCATCGGCGACCTGCGCGACGCGGGCTACACCCAGTTCACCGTGCAGATCGTGCCGGGACAGGAACAGGCGATCGAAGACTGGGGCCGGATTAAGCGGGCCTTCGGCTGAACCGGCGGACGGCCCGGTTGCCGCCCGGCGCCACCCGCGCGAGGCTGGCGTAAGCGCACGCGCAACGCACCGGAACAGAAGGAACGGCCATGGGACGACTGGACGGAAAGGTAGCCCTCATCACCGGCGCGGCCTCGGGGATGGGGGCCTCGATGGCGCGGATCTTCGCGCGCGAGGGGGCGAAGGTCGCGGTCTGCGACCTGCTGGAGGATGAGGGCCGCGCCGTCGTCGCCGAGGTCGCCGCCTCTGGCGGCACGGCGCGCTTCCTCCGGCTCGACGTCGCCGACGAGGCACAGTGGGAGGCGACGGTCGCCGCGGTGCTCGGCGAGTGGGGCCGGCTCGACGTGCTGGTGAACAATGCCGGCATCTCCGGCAGCGCCACCAACGACCTCTACGACACCGCGCTGTGGGACCGAATCATGGCGGTGAACGCGCGCGGCGCCTTCCTCGGCGTCAAGCACGGCGTGGCGGCGATGCGGCGCACGGGGGGCGGCTCGATCATCAACATCTCCTCGATCTCCGGCGTGGTCGGGCAGGAGCGCATCCATTGCGCCTACAACGCCTCCAAGGCGGCGGTGCGGCTGCTCACCAAGGCGGTGGCGGTGCAGGAGGGGCCGGCCGGCATCCGCGTGAACAGCATCCATCCCGGCGTGATGCCGCCGATGCGCACCTCCGGTGCCACGGCCGATCCGGTGTTCCGCGCGAAGATGATGCAGCACGTGCCGATGGGCCGGCCCGGACGCGTCGAGGAGGTGGCCTATGCGGCGCTGTTCCTCGCCTCCGACGAAAGCTCCTACATGACCGGCACCGAGTTGCATGTGGACGGCGGCTATCTTGCCTCCTGAGCCCTCGCCGGCGGAAAGGCGACGGTCGCCGTGACGACGGAGGCGGCCGCGCCCAAGACGCTGCTGATCGTCTTCCATTCGCTCACCGGCGGCACGCGGCAGATGGCGGAGGCGGCCGCGCGCGGCGCGGCGCAGGCGGAGCCGGGCCTTTCCGTCCGCCTGCTGCCGGCGCGCGAGGCCGGCGCCGAGGACGTGCTCGCGGCCGACGGCTACATCTTCGCCGCGCCGGAGAACCTCGCCGCCCTGGCCGGCGTGATGAAGGACTTCTTCGACCGCACCTACTACCCGGTGCTCGACCGCATCAACGGCCGCCCCTACGCGACGCTGATCTGCGCCGGCAGCGACGGCACCAACGCGGCTCGCCAGATCGCACGTATCGTCACCGGCTGGCGCCTGCGCCCCGTGGCCGAGCCGCTGATCGTGATCACCCACGCGCAGACGCCGGAGACGATCCTCGCCCCCAAGACGATCGGCCCCGAGGACCTCGCGCGCTGTGAGGAGCGCGGCGCAGCCCTGGCGGCGGGCCTGGCGATGGGCATCTTCTGAACGCCAGGAGGGGCGAAGAAGGCGGCCCCGCCCCCGGCGGCCGCGCCTCGCCCTCGGTTAACCCTTCCGGCCGGCCGCGCGTATAGATGAGCCGCTCATGCCCGTGATTCGCCGCCTCCCCGAAACCACTGCCAACCGCATCGCCGCCGGCGAGGTGGTGGAACGCCCGGCCGCGGCGGTGAAGGAGCTGGTCGAGAATGCGCTCGACGCCGGGGCCACGCGCATCCAGGTCACGCTGGAGGAGGGCGGCATCGGCCGCATCCTGGTCGAGGACGACGGCAGCGGCATGGATGCCGCCGACCTCGCCCTCGCAGTGGAGCGCCACGCCACCTCCAAGCTGCCGGAGGAGGCGGCGCTGTTCCGCATTGCCACCCTCGGCTTCCGCGGCGAGGCGCTGCCCTCGATCGGCGCGGTGGCGCGGCTCGCCATCACCTCGCGCCTGCGGGGCGTGGCGGAGGCGCACCGGATCACCGTCGAGGCCGGCCGCAAGTCCGAGGTGAGCCCCGCCGCGGGCCCGCCCGGCACGCGCGTCGAGGTGCGGGACCTGTTCTTCGCCACCCCGGCGCGGCGCAAATTCCTCCGCGCCCCGCGCACCGAGGCCGAGCACGCCGTCGAGGCGGTGCGCCGCCTCGCCCTGGCCTGGCCCGAGGTAGCCTTCCGCGTGGTGAGCGACGGGCGCGAGGCGCTGGCCCTGGCGCCCGCGGCGGACCGCATCGCACGGCTGCACGACCTGCTGGGCGCGGAATTCGCCGCCGCCGCGGTGCCGGTGCGCGGCGCCTGGATGGACCTCACGCTCGACGGCCTCGCCGCGCTGCCGGGCTACACGCGGGCCACGGCGGCGGAGCAGCATCTGGTCGTCAACCGCCGCCCCGTGCGCGACCCACTGCTGCGCATGGCGCTGCGCGTCGCCTATCGCGGCCTGATCGCCGCCGGGCGGCATCCGGTCGCGGCGCTGTTCCTCGACATCCCGCCGGAGGCGGTGGACGTGAACGTCCACCCGATGAAGACCGAGCTCCGCTTCCGCGAGGCCGACCGGGTGCGGGGCGCGCTCATCGCCTCGCCGCGCCCTGGCCGGGAGCGGGGTCTTATAAACAACGGACCCGG
>JADGHI010000130.1 GCA_019689515.1 Acetobacteraceae bacterium
GCGGTCGCTCGACTGGGTGATCTGCGTCCGGCCCGGGGTCTGGGTGATGGCGGCGCTGCCCGCCACCACGCGGCCGCCGGTCGGCCCGGCGTTCGGCGCCGGCAGGGGCTGCGCCCGCGCGGCGCCCGCGGCGAGCAGGAGCAGCGCCGCCGCCGGCAGCAGCGCGGCGCTCGCGAGCAGCCGCAGGCGCAGCGGAGCCTGCGCTGCTTCGCGAAGCAGCGGCGGACTGAGACGACCCGGCATAGGCATTCCCCCCTCATCCTGTCAGAGCCGCACCGGCATCCGACCAGACACGGCATTCGCGTCATGGCGGCGCTGTTCAGTCGGGTGCTGCGCGTCCGCCATACGGCTGGGCTGGCGCGGCTCGAGCACGTCGCGATCGATGGTGCCAATCTGCGGGCCGACGCCTCGCGCCACAAGGCGATGGCCATGGGCGGATGCAGCACGCCGAAGGTAGGCTGGGGATGCCTAACCGATTCCTGTCGCTGGCCGGCGCATGGGAGCGCCTCGAGACGCGGGGCGGGAGCACGACGAGGAACCGCGGCACGGGTCACTGCGGAACTTGATGCCGCAGGCGTCCACCGAAGAGACCCGAGCAGCCTGGAGAGTTGCGCAGGCCCCGGACCAGTCCTCGGGGCAGGATCACTGATCGGGGGTCAGCACCGCGATTTCGGGGCCGGCAGCGCGTCGCGGCTCACCCCGGCCCGCACGATCATGTCGCCATCCGAGACGAGGCGGCGCAGCACCATGTGCCGGCGACCGCCATGAGCGTGGCGGCACAGCGAATGGATCCGAAAAGGGGAACCGGGACCGCCTGCCGCTCGGGTCCTGCCGGACCGCGCACATCCCGCCTGAACATGACGACAGGTCTCCGGTCGATGCCGTGAGGGGCGACGGCACGGGATGCCAGCACGCGGCCGAACGCCATCTCGCCGCGCAAAGGCGCTGATCGGCGTGGCCCGCGCGAGCGGAAGGGGATCCCGAGTTCGCGCGGCCGTTCCCCCACCCTCCACCGCATCGGCCCGGCAGCCGTGGTGTTGACCGCCGTGGTGCGGCGCGCCCGGCTTCGCATCGCCGCGAGGACACGCCGCTCCCTGATTGCCCCGATTGCCGCGATGGGTGCGGCGAACCGCGCCGGAGTTGTGCGTCGGCGCAGACCGCCCCCGCCTGGCCGAACCGGCCCTTGCGCGTGGTCGTCCCCTCCCCATCGGGCTGCAGCAACAACGCGCCGGCATGCCCGCTCGCCGAGAGGTTCGGTCAAGCCTTCGGCCACTCCTTCGTCGTCGGGAGGGGCTATCGACCGGAAGCCGAGGGGCGGACGCCGCCCCGCCAGGACGACCCTACGCACCTCGGTAGCGTCTCCTGCACAGACGCGATCGGGAAGAGGGGCGCCGCGCCGCTGCGTCGGTCCGCCGCGTATCGCCCGATCCCTTTGCCCATGGTGGAAACGGCGCCTTCGCCCCTGTTCCGCGGGCGGCAGGCCGTGCGGAGGCGGGACCGGGTCGTGCCCATGCCCGCGCCTGCCGCATCGGGAGCGCCTCGGCTCGAACGGTGAGCGGCGGCGCAGGTCGCGCTTGTGCGGCGATGCCCCCTTCTTGTTAGGTTGGCCGGGTGGCGGCGGGCCAGGCTCCGCCGCGCACCCCGCCGCCACACGCAGAAGGGCGTGAACGCCCCGCGTCCCGTAGGGAGGACCGCACCATGGACCGCCGCACTCTCCTTGCCTCGCTTGCGGCCGCGCCGCTCGCCCCGCGCCTGGCGCGGGCCCAGAGCCAAGCGGACTGGCGGCCGGACCGGCCAATCCGCCTCGTCGTGCCCTTCGCGCCCGGCGGCAGCACCGACACCACCGCGCGCATCGTCGCCGATGCGCTCACCGGGCCGCTCGGGCAGTCCGTCGTCGTGGAGAACCGGACCGGGGCGGGCGGCACCATCGCCGCCGAATACGTCGCCCGCAGCGCGGCCGACGGCTACACCCTGATCTGCGGGACGAACACCACCCACGCGACTGCCGCGGCGCTCTACCCGAACCTGGCCTACCACCCCGCGCGGGACTTCGTGCCGGTCTCGATGGTCGTCCTCACGCCCAACATGGCGGGGATACACCCCTCGCTGCCTGCGGCGAACCTGCGGGAGTTCATCGCATACGTGAAGGCCAATCCGGGCCGGGTCAATTACGGCTCCGGCGGCCCCGGCAGCTCGCAGCACCTCTCGGCCGCCCTGCTCGCCCACATGGCAGGGCTCGTGATGACGCATGTCGCCTACCGCGGCGGCGCGTCGGCCGTGGCCGACCTTATCGCCGGGCGGGTGCAGCTGGTGATCAGCCCGCTGATCGAGATGCTGCCCTTCATCCGGGACGGCAAGATCCGCGCTCGGAGTGAGTTCCCGGGAGCGCGCCGTGCAGTTCCCGGACGTGCCGGCCATCCACGAGATCCTGCCGGGCTACGAGATCACCGGCTGGGCGGGGTTGTTCGCGCCGGCCGGCACGCCGGCGGCCGCGGTCCGGCGCCTCGCGCGCGAGACGGCGGCGGCGATGCGCCGGCCGGAGATGCGCCGGCGCATCGAGGAGCTCGGCTCCATCCCGGTGGCCATGGACGCCGAGGAGTCGGCGCGCTTCTACGCCGCCGAGCTGCTGAAGTACGCCGAGCTGGTGCGCCTCTCCGGCGCCAGGCCCGAATAGCCGGACGCGGCGAGCCGGACACAGCGGCCTGATTCCGGGCGAGGTGTTCGCGCACGATGGTGGCGTTCGGGCGGGACCTTTCGGAGTGCAAGCGGAGGCCCGCGGGGATGCGCTAGGCGGGCCCGAAGCGCCTCTTTCGCGGTGACCCGATCGCCGCGCGCGGCTGTTGCTCGGAAATGATCTAGCATCCATCCGCTGACTTGCGCCTGAAGGGACCCGACGGCCCACGATGAGCCCGCGCCCACTTCCAGGATGGCCTGGCGGAGCGCTTCGGCGACGCCGCCGTGCGCGTCGAGCGTCTCAAGCCGGCTGTGGTGCCGGAAGAGCCGCCAGCAGCGGTCCTCCAACGCGTCCTGGAGTGGTGCCTCGGATCGCTGGCTCGCTGTCCGAACTGGCTCGCGGGTGCCGCGAATGCCGAACCTGCGGGCGGCTAGGCCGTGCGAGACCTCGCCGACGGCCATGCGCAACCACGCTTCGCGTAGCGTCTGCTACACAGCTTCGCGCGGGTGTGCCGTCGCCTTGCCGGCCCAGTCCCGGAAGGTCGAGCGGACGCCATGCACCGGCAGGTCGCCGCGGCCCATGCGGCGGAGCGTCATCACCGTCGCCATGACGCCGAGGAACGCCAGCGCGCCGAAATCCTAGCCCCGCCGCAGCGGCAGCAGACGGCGCAGCAGCACCACCGAAGCCGGCGCTCGGAGCTCGCGCCCCGCCTTCATCCGCTCGCCCCACGTTCCAGATCCCGGCCTCGAGTCAATCTCCGGCCAGCGCGTCGCGATCGGCGCACACGGCCGCGCCGATGAGGCCGGGCGCCGCGGTGCGACGCGACAGCTTCGCCCGACCACCGCGCCGATCGGGTCTGCCGAAGCTGAGTTGCTGCCGATGCCCTCGACCTCGGCGGCGGTGCCATTCTCGGGCGTGCGCGGGTCGGTGGATTCGCGCCGCGGGCGTCCCTGGAGCGTGCCGGCACTGCACGGATTCCTCGCGACGAGCCGATGACGCGTCTGGTGAAGATTCCGCGACGCCTGCGCGCGCGGCGGCGTAGCGCCGGTGCCAGATGGGGCCGGAGCGCCTCCTTCGCCTCGCCCAGGCCAGCCCGGCTCACCGTTGCCGCTGTCCGGGCACCGCCATCTCAGCGGCGAGCGCCGCGTGCGCCGCCGGGTCGGTCACACGCAACCAGTCGGGTGGGCGCAGGGAGACAGGGCCTCGCCCTCCGCAAAGGGGCCGTTGACGCCGCCGATTGAGCCTCCCGTTCCGTATCCTCGCCTGCCTACCGATGCTGCCAGCGCAGCAGGTGCCGCTCCAGTCGCTCGGAGGCCGAGAACAGCGCCAGCACGAAGCCCATGATCAGCACGACGAGCGCGAGGCTCAGCGAGGCGTTGTAGGTGCTCTGCGCGAATTGCAGCAGGTGGCCGAGCCCGCGCGAGGAGGCGACGAACTCGCCCACTACCGCGCCGGTGAAGGCGAAGCCGACCGCGACCTTCAGGTTCCCCATCACCCAGGCGACGACGGAGGGCACATAGACCTCACGCACCAGCACCCGGCGCCCGCCGCCAAGGGTCGGCACGCGCTCGACCAGGCGCTGGTCCACCTCCTTCACGCCCGAATAGACGGAGAAGAACACCAGCACGGCGACCAGCACCGTCGCCAGCGCGACCTTGGAGCCGAGGTCGATCCCCATCCAGGTGACGAAGAGCGGCGCCAGGATCACCCGCGGGACGGCGTTCAGCAGCATCATCACCGGTTCGAGCAGCGCCGCAGTTAAGGTCGCCTCGAGGTGCGGCCAGATGCTGCCATCGGCGAACAGGCCGAAGGCGACGCGGGCCACTTCGCTCGGCGCGGAGGCGTAGAGCGGATCGAGCAGCCCGGCGCGGCCGGCCAGCTCCCAGAGCGCGACCAGGAGGCCGAGCGCGAGGCTCCGCCGCACCCAGAGGCGCTGAAGGAAAGAGGTCGTCGTGGTCGTCATGCGGCGACGAGCTCTCGCGGCGCCGCAGCTGGGTGGGGCGCGGCCGCCCCGCGCGTCGAGGCACCTTCCAGGTCGCTCCAGAGCTGGCGCGGTAAGGGCGCGAAGGACGGCTCGCCGCGCGCAGCGAGCAGGTTTCGCGGACGGGGGATCGGCACCTCGCGGCTGGCCAGGATTCTCGCGCGGCCCGTTGGACGGCACGTGCACCACGTCGGAGACGGAGATCGCCTCCTCCAGGTCATGCGTCACGAGCAGCACCGAGATGCCCTCGCGCTCCACCAGGTCGAGCAGGTCCTGCGTGATGCGCGTACGCACGATGGCATCGAGCGCGGCGAAGGGCTCGTCCGTCAGCAGCAGTCGCGGCCGGAGCGCCAGAACCTGCGCGATCGCCACGCGCTTGCGCTGCCCGCCGGAAAGCTGGCCGCGGATAGCGCCCGCCCAGGCCGTGCAGGACGAGCCGCTCCAGCCAGGCCTCGGCCTCCTCCATCGCCGCGGCTTCGAGGCGCCGCGGATGCGCAGGCCGAGGGCGGCGTTCTCGCGCGCCGTGCGCCAGGGCAGCAGCGCGTCGTCCTGGAACAGGAAGCCGACCTCCTCCGGCGGCACCACTAGCTCGATGCGGCCGCCTTCCGGCTGCTGCAGCCCGATGATCGCGCGCAGCACGCTGGTCTTGCCGGAGCCCGACGGGCGGACCCGGCTCCTGCACCATGCCGGCGTCCACTTGGCCGCGGCGCAGCGCCTCGAACAGGTTGGTGCCGATCGTGGCGAAGCGTGTCCTCGACGGGTCGGCGCCGGCGCGCTTCATCAGGAACAGCACCAGCACATGGTCGGCGTTGCCGAGGCCGGAGATGCCGACGGTGCGGCCCTCCAGCGCCTTGGCGTCGGTGATCTGGGAGGCGGTGCGCGGCGCGGTCGCCAGCGCGAAGAGCGGCAGCCGGCCGGTCTAGGCGAAGCGGCGGATCGGGGCGCCATTGGCGAAGGCCTGCAACGCGACATCGAAGGAGGTGCCGGCGTAGTCCACCGCCCCGCCGGCCAGGGCCTGCATCGCCTGGTTGCCCCCGCGGATATAGACCAGCTCGACCTCCACGCCCTCGTTGCGGAAATGGCTGCGTGCCTTCGCCACCTCATAGGGGACGACGCAGAGGAGCTGACCGCAGAAGGCGAGGCGAAGCCGGGCCGCACCCTGCGCATCGGCCGGCCTGCGGCGAGGGCGAAGGGGCCATTGCCGTCCCGGCAAGGGTTCTGAGCGCCTGGCGGCGCCCGACCTGATTGGTTTCGGCGGGGGCGGATTCGAAGCGTGTCGCCTGGCAGCAATCCAATGCGCATCACCGGCGCCAGGGCACCGCCGGTTGGCGGCGCGGGCCGGAGACATGGGAGATTCTTTCCCTGAAATACAAGAGGCCACGGCAAATATGCGATTATCAGCCTCACATGCGGCAAATCGTGGATTCTTTTTCTCTGCCTCTTGTCGAGAGAGACAGGAAATCGCGGCCTTGAGGTTTGGAAAGGGGAGGGCGGGCCGCTCTGGCCCAAAGGCGCCTGATCCGTCGTTGCGGCAGGCCTGAAGGCGGTCATTCCCACGCGGCCGCACCCGGCCGCCTGGACAATCCGATCCAGGAACTGATGTCCGCGAGAGTGCTGGAGCCAAGGGAATCAGCCTAGTCCGGTCCTGTCGAGCAGCGCTCGAAGCAAGCCGCGGATCGGCGGTTGTTCTTCAGGCGATTGAGTATGCGCCCGATGCGAGGGCGTCGCGCTTGCGTGCGCACCTGATAACGCGCGCCAACCGCTTCCGCGGGCGCTACTGGCAGATATCAGCGGGCTTGCAGCTCTTGCCTGGCTCTGCCGGGCTGCGGCGGGGCGGGCGCCCTCCGGCCGCATGGGTTCCGATTTCCGCCGTCCGCCTCATCGCTTGGATCGCCGGGAGTGTTGCTTCGGACCTGCCGCACGCCGGGCGGTGGGCTTGGCTGCGGTGGTGCGGCGCTTTGGCGAGCCGGCGGCGCGGGCCGGTGCCGCTGGCCTGCTGGCCGTCCGCTTTGGGCGACGGCTGGGCGCGGCCTGAGCGCGGACCTTTCCGGGGGGCCGTCCGGTTCGGCCTTGGTCGCCACTGCGCGTCGCGGCCTTCCGCGCGTGGTGCTGCTGCTTTCGCTTGGCTTGGCCGCGGGCGGCTGCGTCGGCCTTGGCCGCCGCCGCTGCCGCCGCCTTCGCTGGCGTCCTGCGCTGCTTGGGCACACTGGCTGGCTGCGATGCCGTTGCGGCTTTCGCCCGCTGCTCGGCTGCCGCAGCCGCGGGCGCGGGCGGCGCCTTCGGCTCGGGGATCACGATGCACGGTGCCGCCGGGGCGGCAGCCGGTCCGTCGCTGTCCGCCGTCAGCATCGCGGCGGCCAACGGCATTTCCCGAGCCTCCACGAGGCGGACCTGGAGCCAGGGAGAGGGCACCGACGGCGGTTCTTCGCCGGCCCACCACGGTGGCGCGGCGCCCAGGCTGCTTCCGCACGCTCTGAGTCCCGCGCGGGTCTCTCCTGCTGCCGCTCCGCCGTCGGCCAACTCGCGGGCGGCCAACTCGCGGGCGGCCAACTCGCGGGCGGCCAACTCGCGGGCCTGGCGCTCGCTGAACGCGGCGACGACACAGTAGGAGCGATAGGCGCTGGCTGACCAAGCAGGGTCGGACAACCGAGCCCTCACGGGTTCGAGGAGGTAGAGCGGCACGGCGGCCCCCTTGGGCATCATCTCCGGCCGGTTCGTAATCAATTTCCCAGCCGTTGGAGCCGGATAGTCAGTCGGCTGACCGAATTCGGGCAAGAGCCATCGCCAGCCTGCGCCGGGGCACGAGGGTGAAAATTCTCGTGAAGGGCCTTGTGCATCCGGAAGCGTAACAGGTTCCTGCGCCGGCCGCCTGCCCGACCCTGGTCTGAGGCCGCGCGGCCGGCGCGAGTGGTGCGGAACGGAATCGACGGCAATGCTGCTGCCGGCCCACTCCGGGAAGCTTGCTTCCTGATCTTCTGGCAGACGGATCGCCTCCGTGGCACCGCAGATTCTGGCCTTGCTCGGCCGGAAACCACCGCTATGACCTGCCGCGACCCGCGCGGACCCGCCGCCGGTGACGGCCCCGGTCCCGTCGGGCATTCATCACCGTCTTACGCAGTGGCGCGACGAGCAGCGCTGCATCGCCGCGCCAAAGGCCCGTTGCCAGAGGGGTGATCCCACGCCGGACGACGGTGAGGTGGCGCGTATAGTCGCGACGTACCGCGCCGGCTGCGGCGGCGTGACGGTTTGTTCCCACCGCACACACCACGCTGGTGCACAACGGAACCGGGCGCGAGGCGGATCGCTGGGGGGAGCCGAGTCCGTCCATCGCCACGCTTGGCGCTACCCCGGTTGGCATTTTGCCGGGGCCTGAGGCTCTCAGGCTTGATCGGTGCCGACCGTGCCGCTGCCTGCGGATCCAGACCCGCTGCTGGCACTGCGGCCCTGGCGTGTGGGCGTGCAAGGCCATTCCGGGCGCTGCGACCATGCAGCGCATTGGACCAAGAGCCCGATCGGGCGCGATCACGGCTGTCCGGTGCGACGAAGCGGACGAAAGCATCCATCCCCACGCGATCCGAGGCTCTGCCGGCCGTCCCCGGCCCGGCCGAATCAGGGACATAGGCCAACGCCTCAAGGGTCGCGCTGGCCACATTCGCCTGAAGGGGGCGATGGGAACAGGGAACTCGGAACGATACCTAGGTGTTCTGGAGCCGCTTCCGGCCGCTGTCGGCCGGGCAGAGAGAGAAGAGGAGTCCCATCCTATGCGTCGCATCCCCTGCCTGCCGGCGGTAGCTGCCGCTGCGGCACTTCTCACCGCCACCGCGTGCGCTGACCGCCGTCACGATACTGCGCGGGATGGTGCGCCGGGCAACCCGCCCAGCACCGCAACCCAGCGTGCCTACGACCGTGTGACCGACAGCGGCCCCACCCCGCCCGACGGCACGCCGGGCAATCCCAGCGGCACCGCGGTCCAGCGCGCCTTCGACCGCGCCGCCGGCACCAACACCTCCGGGGCCTTCCCGTCGCAGTCCGACGGCACCCGCGCCAATCCGCCGGGCACCGCGGTATCCCGGGCCTATGATCAGATGACGGGCTCCAACACCTCCGGCGCCTACCCGCAGAACAGCGGTGGCATGCGCCAGCGCTGAGGCGGGCCGGGGGAAGGC
>JADGHI010000131.1 GCA_019689515.1 Acetobacteraceae bacterium
GTCCTGGGCGTCCAGCAGATGGTCCAGCTCGGCGGCGAGCGGCCGCACCTCGTCCGGGAAGCCCGAGGCGCCGAGCCGTGCCTCCCGCCCCGCGCGGACGGCGCCGAGGCGCCGGCGGAGTTCGTCCAGCGGCCGCAGCCCGACCGTCACCTGCACCCAGGCGGCGGCGATCAGGAAGGCGGCCAGCAGCGCCAGGGAGGGCGTCAGCTCGGCCGCGAAGGCGCGCCCGGCGGCGCGAATCTCGGCCCGGTCCGTCGCGACGGCGACGCGCAGGCTGTCGCCGCCGAGGCCCGCGGGCAACGCGACTTGCCGCTCCAGCGCGAGGAGCGAGGCGCCGCCGGGACCGGGGATCGTGTGCTGGTGGACCTCCCCGTTCCCCAGCGGATCGGGCGGGAGCCGCAGGAGCTCGTCCCAGAGCGAGCGCGAGCGCAGCACGGCCGCCACACCGCCGCCGGCTGGCGGCGGCTCCTCCCCGATCTGCCAGTACAATCCGCTGAGCGGCTCCTGGAACCGTGGTTCGGCCGGCGGGCGGGCGAGCCGCAGGGAGCCGTCTCCCCCGCGCTCGAGCCCATCCACGAGCTGCCGGAGATGTGCCTCGAGCTCGAGGACCACGCGCCGCTCGACATGCCGCTCGAACAGTAGCACGAGGCCGAAGCCCGCCAGGGCGAGCGCGAGCAGGATCGAGGCGCCGCCCGCGGCGAGCAGCCGCAGCCGCAGCGAGCCGGAGCCGCCCCGCCGCTGCCTCACGCCGCCGGCCGCGCCTCAGGCACGAGATAGCCGAAGCCGCGGCGGGTCTCGATCAGATCCACCCCGAGCTTCCGCCGCAGGCGCCCCATCAGCACCTCGACCGCGTTCGGGTCGCGGTCGTGGTCGTGGTCGTAGAGGTGCTCCATCAGCTCGGTCGGCGGCACCACCCGCCCAGCGTGGTGCATGAGGTAGCTCAGGCAGCGGTACTCGAGCGGCGAGAGCGCCACCGGCGCGCCCTCCACCGTGACCCGCATCTGCCGCGTGTCCAGCACGACGGGGCCGATCGCGAGCGTGGCGGTGGCGCGCCCGGCGGCGCGCCGCAGCAGCGCCCGCACCCGCGCGAGCAACTCCTCCATGGCGAAGGGTTTAGGCAGGTAGTCGTCGGCGCCAGCGTCGATCCCCTCCACGCGCTCCGCCCAGGCGCCCCGCGCGGTGAGGATCAGCACCGGAAAGTCGCGGCCGCCGGCGCGCCACTTCTTCAGCACCGCCAGGCCATCCATCTTCGGCAGGCCGAGGTCGAGCACGACGGCGTCGTAATCCTCGATGTCGCCCTGGAACCAAGCCGCTTCGCCGTCGCGGACGTGGTCCACCGCGTAGCCCGCGCCCTCGAGGGCGGACTTCACGCCGCGGGCGATCCGCGGGTCGTCCTCGGCGAGCAGGATGCGCATGGCTCAGTCCGGCTTCCGCCGCAGGACCTGCGCCGTGGCCGCGTCCACGCGGACCTCGGTGAGGCGGCCCGCCGGCCCGATCACCTTGAACTCGTAGACCCAGCGCCCGTCTTCGCGCTCGAAATCGACGCCGATCACCTCGCCGCCGAGTTCCGGGCGCACGCGCGCGAGGACCTCGGCGAGCGGCAGCGCCTCGCCACGCTCCAGCGCCGCGCGGGCGCGGTCGTGGTCGCGCTCCCGGCGCGAGCGGGCGGATGCCGGGGAGGCCGGCGCGAGGGGGAAGGCGCCGCCGGCCAGGCAGAGGCCGCCCAGACGGATCAGATGCCGGCGGCGGATAGGGGGGCGTGTCATCATGGCGTCCATCCTCGCCGGAGGAAGCTGACAGCTCACTGACATGGATCAACAGCGTGGTGTCAGCGTGGCCTTGCCAGAGTCCCCGCATCGGGTCCGGGATCGCCCCGGGCCCGGAAGGGAGACCGAAGATGCGCACGTTCCTGCTGACCTCCGCCATCGCCCTCGGTGCCGTTGCTGCCGCCGTCCCGGCGATCGCCCCGGCCATGGCCGGCGAGGGAAGGACTGCCGGCGTCTATGATTGCCGGACGGCTCCTGGCGAGGTCCGTCTGCCGGCCGAGGCGATCCGCAAGACCCTCGAGAACCTCGGCTACCGGGTGGATCGGATCAGGATGGACGACGGCTGCTACGACGCCCGCGCGGTGAACGACAGCGGCATCCCGATCGAAGCCCGCTACCATCCCGTCACCGGCGAACTCGTCCGCGCCAGGCTGCGGCCGTGAGGCCGGGCGCCGCCGCGCATCGCGGACCGCACCGGTCCGCATCTCCGGGAAACGATCACAAGCGCCCGAACAAGCTTCCCGGAAGGGGCCACCGGCGGCCGCCCCCTTGATCCGCCACAAAGGGGACCCGCCCACGGCGGCACTGCGCTTCCCGGCCTGCAGGCCGCACTGCAGGACGGCGCATCCCTGGGACGATCGCCATAACGAGGTTCAGACACTTACCGATCGCAGCGACTGCCGCGCTGGCGCTCGGCGCCTCGGTTCCGATCACCGCGGCGGGACGCCCTGCGGACGCTGCGGACCGCCGCCGCGCGGAATCCCGCCGTGCGGGGGGATGATGGCGCCGGTGCCGAGGCGCGTCGCGGACGCGCCGCCCGCCACGCCCGACCCGGCCGAGCTGGTGAGGGCCGGCACGTCGCGACGTTGGGCGACGGCGTGAACGACGCGCCGGCGCTGGCCGCGGCCGAAGTCGGGATCGCCACGGGCATTGGGACGGACGTGGCAGCGGCCTCAACCTGCGAGCAACAAGCCGAGACGCTAGCGTGCCCGTGCACACGCCATTATCACCGCCGCGCAAAAACTGTCGCCGTAAGCTCTGGCTCCAGATCCGCGACCTCGGGCCACATTCGTTGTCTCTTGCGGAACGGGAACATCCCGCCCTCGACATTCGACAGCCCGGGGGTTCCTATCGCGATACATGGGCCGATGCCCGAAAATGACAGCTTGAAGTGGAACCCTGATTTCACGACGACGACGTCGTAGTGAGCCGGGTCGATCCCGTTGCTGAGGAACGCCTCAGGATCCTGGGTGAGGCCTGGCCGGCTGGTCGCAAGGACCGTTAGGTTCCCGGAGTGAAGGACGGCGCAATCCCCGAGAACCGCCGGTTCCCCTGCGAGATAGGGGCCGCGTTGAACGAAGTTCCCGTCACCGAGCCGACCCACCCGCCATTCCGCGACGACTGGCTTTTCATGCGGCGAGAATGCGCCTCCGACCGAGCAAGTCAGCACTCCACCGCTGCCTGCAATCTTCGCCGCCGCAACGGCATCGGGGGCGGTCACGGGCGCGACAACGCGTAGCTCCGGCCACTGCGTTGCGAGGGTGCGGAGAATGTAGGTTCCATCACCCGGTGTTCCCGCGAGCACGCGATCACCGTAATCACCGAGAATCACTGGGCGGCCTGACAATTTGCCTGACCGCATGTCGGTCAGGACGTCATCGAGCGAGGGAAGATCCGGTGCGAACTCCGTGCGTCTCTCCCAAAGCGCTCGTGCCAACGTCTCTGCGGCCGCCGCGGCCGCACCAGGGTCTCCATCGGCCACTGCCGTCACGCACTGGCCACCCGGATAGGCGTCCAGTTGGCTATGGCAGTTGAACAGCGAGACATCCAGCACCGATCGCTGCTCGACCATAAGCCGTGAGCGCAGGGCGTGGAGGTCTCGCAAAGGACCGGATCCGGTTTCGAGCTTGCTCCGCAGCACCGCGGGCACCCAGACCGCAGAGGAAACAGGGACGATTTCCCCTCGCAGCGTCCGGACCAGCAGTTCCGCGGCTCGGTCGCCGGCGAGGTGGTAGTCGCTATGGGGGTTCTCCTTGCACGCGATGCAGATGTCGGAGGCCTCCATCATGCGCCGCGTCACGTTGCCATGGAGGTCGAAACAGGCCGCGATCGGGACGGACGGTCCGACCACCTGTCGGAGAGCCGTCATCAGCTCTCCTTCGCAATCGTTGGTCGACTCGCTCGCGATGGCCCCATGCAGGTCCAGGAATATCCCGTCGGGCTCCGTCGCGCGTGCCGCTGCAACGATTTCATCGCGGAAAGCGCAGTACACGTCGTCGGCGATGAGACCACCGGGCGCCGCGACGGCCGAAAGCGAGGGGATCAGTTCCGCTCCCTCTTGCATCAGGCGACGGACGCCACCGCCGAGGCCAGATGCGGAGGAGCGAGCCTTGGCCAGCAGAGCCTCACCGCGAAGCTCGACGAAACAGTCCCGATGCGTACGAAGGGGACTGAAGCTGTGCGCCTCGTGGAACAGGCTTGCAACCAGGATGCGCGGTGACCGTCCAACCATCTGGATCACCCCGCCGGTTCAGCCAGTGTGGCAATGGTCCGCGCACCGATATGCGCCCTGTAGGTTGCAACCGACTTTCGCGAGGCCCACTGGCTGCCGACGAAGACGATCGGCAGCATCGCGTAGTCGGCGAGTGCGAGCCGAGCGGCCTCACCGAGCAGCCGGTTGCGGGCGTCCGCTTCCATCGTCGTGAATGCCTCCCGCATCGCCGCATCGACGCGCGGATTGCTATAGAGGAAGCGATTTACGGTGCCTTCGCCGCGCTCGATGTTCCGCGTCATGATCATCTGCCGCAAATGGTGTGCGGCGTAGGAGCCATTGGTGCCTCCGAAGATCGCGGAAAATTCGCGCCGCGTGGCGCGTGCCAGGTAGGTTGAGACCGGCAACGTCTCGAGTTCGGCCTGGATGCCGATCCTGCGCCAGAACTGCACGATCGCCTGAAGGACGGCGTGGTCCTGCGGAAGCCACCCCTGCGTGCCATGCAGAGTCAGGCTGAAGCCCTCGGCCACGCCTGCCTCCACAAGCAGAGCGCGGGCGCGTCCCGGATCGAACTCCGGCTCGCCGATCGACGGGTCGCTGCCCTCGAGGCCCGGTGCCGCGAATTGGCCGGCTGCTATTCCCTTGCCGTCCAGCACGCGCTCTGCCAAAGCCCTGCGGTCGATGGCGAGCGAAAGCGCACGTCGCACGCGAACGTCACGCAGTGGATTGCCCCCGTTCGCCGCGCGCGCAAACGGGCTTTCATCCCGAACGGTGTCGAGCGCGAGGTAGTAGGTTGTCGAAGGCCGAGATGGGAAGATCCTCACCTCGGGGTCGCGGGTCAGCATGCTGAGGTTCGCGAAGGGGATCTGCTCGATAATGTCGACGTCGCCGGCGAGCAGTGCGGTGGTTCGTGCGGAGCCTGCCGAGATCTGCCTCATCGACACTCGATGCCAGGGAACGGCGCCTCCCCACCAGCCGTCATTGGCGACACACTCGAAGACCTCGCCC
Source organism: Acetobacteraceae bacterium (assembly GCA_019689515.1). GTDB lineage: Bacteria > Pseudomonadota > Alphaproteobacteria > Acetobacterales > Acetobacteraceae > Caldovatus. Next base: position 5,266 of record JADGHI010000131.1, read on the forward strand.
GGCGCATAGCGGGAGAACCGGTACGGTCCGGTGCCGATGGCGGCTGCGCCAGAGTTGAAGTCTCCCGTACCAGACGTCTTGGCTGCAGCCTTGATGATCAGCACTTGCGCCAACTGCCGTAGCAGGAACGGTGCGGGCCCGCGTGTCTCTATTCGCAGGCGGTGATCGTCGACTGCGACGACACTGTCGATGGCGCTGAGATAGATTGTCAGGAGTCCCGGACTGTTCGGGACGGTGGGGACGCGCGCGTAGCTTTCCACGACATCTCGCGCCGTGAACGGCGTGCCGTCATGGAAACGCACGTCGCGCCGCAATTCGAACTCCCAGGTCGTGGGCGTCAGGAGCCGCCATGATTGCGCGAGGCGCGGCTCCAGGTCCCCGACCTCATTCTCCAACACGATCGGCTCAAAAATCTGCGAGAGCGGTCCGTTATTCGCAGTCAGGTTGTGGAAATGCGGGTCGCAGCTGGTTGGCACCACGGTCATGCCGAAGCGCACCGAGCGCGCATTCACGGACGCCAGGACTCCGCGCCCAGCGACGAGCGCGCATCCGAGCGCCAGCATGTCGCGACGGCCGAGCGGGAGAAGCGATGCGCTGGTCTGCCACGCTGTCACACCGTGGTCCAACCGATGCCCACGTTTCATGACGTCCTCCCGATCCATTCTATTTGAGGTCACAAATCTACCGACCGCGGTCACTTGCGTCAACGCCGCTCCCGCTGTGCGGGCTGGCCTTCCCACGTTCAGGCGGCGACCGCCCCGTTCTGCTCTGCCTCCAGCCGGTCAGCGATGTAGTTCAGCGCCGTCGTCAGATCGGATTCGATCGCGCGGCGTACGGCCGCCGCGTCACGGCGGCGGAGCGCCCGGCAGATCTGGCCTCTCAGCCTCGGTCCTATGCCGATCTTGAGGTAGTCTGGGAACAGGTAATTCATATAGGGTCCGGTCTGCAGCCAGAGAGTTTCGATCAGCCTCACGGTCGCGGGACGCGGCGCTGCGCGGTAGAGCGTGAAGTGGAAGCGCGCGACATCCGCCTTGTAGCGCTCGATATCGAGCCCTGGGCGCGGCGTCAGCGCGAGCGAGAGCCGCTCCAGTTCAGCGATGCCTTGCTCTTCAATCGTCGTGGCAGCGACTTCCGCGACCTCGCACTCGAGCATGAGGCGCAGATCCCGTAGCTCCCGGTAAGCCTCCGCCGTCAGTATCGGAACGCGAACCGAGTGCTGCCGGTCGTGAATCAGGGCTCCGGCGACGACAAGCTGCAGCAGCGCCTCCCGGACAGGCGTGATGCTGGTGCCCAGAGCATCGGCAAGTGGCCGCAGCTTGATCTTCTCACCGGGCCGATAGGCGCCGCTGATCAGCTGGGCACGGATCGCGGTGAAGACGCGGTCGCGCGTGCGCTCAATGTCCCTCCGAATGGGCCCTGTGATGGTCATGTTCCGTGGTCCATACAGAAGCACCGTTTCCCGACGTCACTAGCGGTGCGGTTGCTGGCGGGCAATGAGCGCGTCGCACGATCGCCTTGACGGCCACCAATTTGTGACCTCAAAATCTGCACGCAACCGGGAGCTCGGCGAATGCGCCTGAAGAACGGACGTGCATGGCCGGAACTGCGTCAGGAGATGCTGGCCCTGAAGGAGCTGGACTTCGACTGGCGACGCGGGCGCCTGCCGTCATACATCTACTATCGTGATGACGCCCTGCTCGCACTTCAGCAGGAGGCCTACGGGCTATTCATGATCGAGAACGCGCTCGGGAAGGCGCGGGCGTTCCCGAGCCTTCTCAAGATGGAGCGTGACGTCATTGCAATGGCCCTCGATCTGCTGGGCGGCGACGAGGCGAGCGACGGGATCTTCACCTCCGGCGGCACCGAGAGCCTCATCCTCGCGGTAAAGGCGGCGCGTGACTGGGCACGCGCGGAGGGCAGGTTCCGCGAGCCATTTCGGGTGCTCGCCTCGGAAACGGCGCATCCCGCGTTCAGTCGCGCCGGCCATCTCCTGAACGTCGAGGTGCACCGCCTTCCCATGCGGAGTCAGGACTTCCGCGCAGATGTCGCGGCGTTCGCGGACGCGATCGATGATCACACGATCATGCTCGTCGGCTCCGCCCCCCACTACCCGAACGGTGTCTTCGACCCGATAGGGGAGTTGGGCGCGCTCGCGAATGATCGAGGCCTCTGGCTGCACGTCGATGCATGTGTGGGTGGTTTCCTGGCGCCGTTCGCGCGCTTGAACGGATCGCCCGTACCCGCGTTCGATCTCAGCGTGCCTGGCGTCTCGAGCCTCTCGGCTGACATCCACAAGTACGGCTTTGCAGCAAAGGGAGCATCGCTCCTGCTGTTCCGCCACGGCGAACGGAAGCGCTATGGCGGGTTTTCGTTCGATTGGGTCAAGGGCACATACGCTACGGACGGCCTCTTGGGTACCCGACCGGGTGGGGCGATCGCATGCGCATGGGCCGTCATGAACCACCTGGGCTTGGACGGCTATCGAGCATTGGCGGCAACAACCCTCCAGACCACCGAGGCCTTCACGACCGGAATCGATCGTATTCCGGGACTGCGCGTCGTCCGGCCCTACGATCTTTGCATTTTCACCTACGGAAGCGAAGACCCGGACCTCGACATCAATGCAGTCGCGGATGCGATGTCGCGGCGGGGATGGTTTGTTGCCCGTGGCTTGAAGCCGATCCCGTCGATCCAGATTGCTGTCAATCCCGTGCATGCTCCGATTGTGGACGAGTATCTGAGCGACCTGTCGGCAAGCGTTGACGAGGTTCGCGCCGGCAAGCTGGTCGGCACCTTCGACGCACGGACATACTGAACGGCGCCCGAGCGGCAGCATTCGCTCGAAGCGCCCACCGGCGGTTCAGGGCCCGGACCGGCGAGCCTTGACGCATGTGTGCCGGCGCCGCGCGGTACGATGCCGCCGGGACGAGCGACCCTCAGCGGGCCGCACCGCCGGCGACCGTCGTCCCCGCCCCGCCGCAGGACGGGCGCCTGCGCAGGCTTGCGCGCACCGCCCATGCCGCGGTCGCGGGCGCCGCGTCGGCCCGCCTGCTACCGGGCCGCGGCGATGCCGGCCCGGCGCGCCACCGCGGTCCAGCGTTCGACCTCGGCGCGGACCTTCGCGGCGAAGTCGGCGGGCGCCATCGGCGCCGGCATCGCGCCGGCCGAGGCCAGCACGCGGCGGTAGGCGGGCTGCGCCAGGGCGCGCTCCACCGCCTCGTTCAGCCGGGCCACGACGGGCCCGGGCAGCCGCGCCGGGCCGAACAGGCCCCACCACACCCCGGTGACGTAGTCGACGCCGGCGCTCTCGCGCACCGTCGGCACCTCCGGCATCGCCGGGTCGCGCCGCTCGGCCGCCGTCGCCAGCAGGCGCAGCTGGCCCGCCTCGATCAGCGCGCGCGCCGAGGCGACGGTGGTCACCACCAGCTCGATGCGGTCGGCGGCGGCGTCCAGCATCGCGTCCCGCATGCCGCGGTAGGCCA
>JADGHI010000132.1 GCA_019689515.1 Acetobacteraceae bacterium
GCTCCGCGGCCCAGAGCGCGCCGCCCTGCCGGGCGAAATGCGTCGCGAGCGCGCGCAGCTCCGGCACCTCGCCGTCCACGTCCAGCACGCAGCCGGGGTACTCGGCCCAGCAGGCGCCGATCAGCGCGATGAAGCCCTCGGCGTCGTCGTCGCGCCCGGGGCGGAGCAGGACAGGGCTGGCGACGGCGGCAGCGGCGGCGCTCACCGCAGTTCCCGGCAGAACTCCTGGATGCGCGCGCAGGCCTCGCGCAGGCTCGCCGTGTCGGTGGCGTAGGAGATGCGGAGGTAGGGGCTCATGCCGTAGGCCGCGCCCTGCACCGTCGCGACGTGCTTCTCCTCCAGCAAGGCGAGCGCGAAGTCGGTGTCGGTCTCGATCCTGCGCCCGCCCTTGCTGGTCTTGCCGAGGCAGCCGGCGATGTTCGGGAAGACGTAGAACGCGCCCTCCGGCTTGTGGCAGGTGATGCCCTCCGCCTGGTTCAGCATGTCCACCACCAGGTCGCGCCGCTCCTTGTAGATCGCCTGGCGCTCGCGGATCAGGTCCTGCGGGCCGTCCAGCGCCGCCGCCGCGGCCGCCTGGCCGATGGTCGAGACGCCGGCGGTGGCTTGGCCCTGCATGGTGAGCATGCCCTTGATCAGCGCCTTCGGCCCGCCGCAGAAGCCGATGCGCCAGCCGGTCATGGCGTAGGTCTTGGAGGCGCCGTTGACGGTGAGGGTGCGCTCCTTCAGCCGCGGCTCGACCTCGGCGATGGTGCAGAACTCGAACCCGTCATAGATCATGTGCTCGTACATGTCGTCGCTGAGCACCCAGACATGGGGGTGCTTCAGCAAGACCTCGGCGATCGCCTTCATCTGCTCGCGGGTGCAGGCGGCGCCGGTCGGGTTGTTCGGGAAGTTCAGCATCACCCACTTGGTGCGCGGGGTGATGGCGGCGTCGAGGTCCTCCGGGCGCAGGCGGAAGCCGTTGTTCTGCGGGCAGTTGACGAGCACCGGGACGGCGCCGGGGATCTTCGCGATCTCGGCGTAGCTGATCCAGTAGGGCGAGGGGATCACCACCTCGTCGCCCGGGTCGCAGCTCGCCATCATCGCGCTGTGGATGAGCTGCTTGCCACCGTTGCCGACCAGGATCTCGTCGAGCGCGTAGTCGAGGTTGTTGTCGCGCCTGAACTTGCGCTGCACGGCCTCCTTCAGCGCCCGCGTGCCGTCCTGCGGCGGGTACTTGGTGTCGCCGCGCAGCGCCGCCTGGTGCGCCGCCTCGATGGCGTGCGGCGGCGTGGGGAAATCGGGCTCGCCGGAGGCGAGGCTGATGACCTTGACGCCCTTCGCCGCGAGTTCGCGGCCCTTCACGGTCATCACGACCGAGGCGGAGACGGCGACGTGCTTCAGGCGTTCGGCGAGGGCGGGCATGGCGTTCCGGGGGCTGCGATGGAGGCGGAACCTTATGCAGGGCGGACCACCCCGCCAAGGCCCGCGATCCGGGGATGGGGCTTTCTCGGTTGATTAACGCGCCCGGTCAATGATGCCGGCCGATTCCCCATCACCCCAGAACCGGATCCCATGCGCCTCAGCATCCGCACCCTGATCTTCGCCCTCCTCGGCGGGCTCTGCTGCATCATGGGCATCGGCACCGGATCGGCCTGGCTGACGCTCCGCACGCAGTCGAACGGGCTGCAGGCGATCCATGACGACCAGGTTCTCCCACTGCGCCGGTTGCAGACGCTCACGAACGGATACGCCCAAGGCATCCTGGCCACCGCCGCACAGGTGGAGGCGGGCAAGCTGGACCTGGCCGCCGCGCGGCACCGGATCGAACAGGCCCGGGCCGACATCGCCGCACAGTGGGAGGAACTCGCCCGCCGCCCGGCGGTGGCGGCGGAGGAGGACGCGGCCTTCGTCGAGGCCCTGGCCCACGACAAGGCCGTCGCCGATGCGGCGCTGGCCCGGCTGCCCGACCGGCCGGAACAGTTGCAGGCCTTCCTGACCCGCGATCTGCCCCAGGCGATCTGGCCCCTGCTGGCCCGCCTCGATGCCCTGGCGGAACAGCTGGTCCGGCGCGCCTCCGCCATCCATGCCGCGAGCCGGGCGCAGGAGCGCGTCCTCCTGGTTATCGTAGGGCTGCTCTCGGTCGCGGGCGGGCTGACCATGGCCATTGGCCTGCGGCTGGTCACGACGCGCATCACCCGGCCCCTGGCCGGCCTCACCCAGGTCACCGGGCGGCTGGCGGAGGGCGACTACACGGCGGCGGTGCCGGCGGCGGACCATGGCGACGAGGTGGGCGCGCTGGCCCGCTCCCTCATCGTGCTGAAGGAAAAGGCGCAGCTCGCCCGCAGGCTGGAGGCGGAGGCCCAGGCCCTGGCCGCGCAGACCGAAGCGGAGCGGCGGGAAGCCGCTCTGCGGCTGGCAGACCGGCTGGACGCAGCGGTGGGCAGCATCGCCTCGAGCCTCGCCGCCTCGGCGCAGGGGCTGCAGCGCACCGCGGAAGGCCTGGCCGATGTCGCGGCACGCACGGGAACCGAGGCGGCCGAGGCGGCGCGGGGGGCCGACCAGGCGCTGGCCCATGTCCAGGCCGTCACCGAGGCGGCCGAAGCGCTGTCGGCCAGTGCCGGCGGGATCGGGCGGCAGGTCGGCACCTCCGCCGAGATCGCCCGTGCCGCCGTGGCCGAGGCACAGGCCACCGACGACACGGTGCGCTCCCTGGCCGAGACGGCGGGGCGCATCGGCGACGTGCTGCGGCTGATCTCGGACATCGCCAACCAGACCAACCTGCTCGCCCTGAACGCGACCATCGAGGCGGCGCGGGCGGGAGAGGCCGGGAAGGGCTTCGCCGTCGTTGCGTCGGAGGTGAAGGCGCTGGCCAACCAGACCGGCCGCGCCACGGAGGAGATCAGCCAGCAGATCGCCGCCATGCAGGCCGCCACAAGCCGCGCCGTGGAGGCCATCCACAACATCCGCGCGACCATCCACCGCATCAGCGAGATCGGCGTCGCCATCGCGGATGCAGTGCAGCAGCAGAGCGCAACGACGCAGGAGATGGCGCGCAGCGTGCAGGAAGCGGCCAGCGGCACCCGGCAGGTGGCCGGCAGCATCAATCAGGTCAGCGTGGACGCCGAGGCGACGAAGACGGCGCTCGCGAAGCTGCGCGGCGCCTCCGAGGACGTGGCCCGGCAGGGGGAGGCGCTGAAGAGCGAGATGGCCGCCTTCCTCCGCAGCCTGCGGGCGGCATGACTCGCTGCGCCAGCCGGCCGAGCGAGGGGCGGGCGGCCGGCGCCAGGTGGGCAGGCGCCGCGGTTCGCCCGAACCGCGGCCCGCCTGTGCCGGGCTACTTCAACCCCCGGCAGAAGCGCTGGATGCGCGTGCAGGCCTCCTTCAGCGAGGCGTCGTCGGTGGCGTAGCTGATGCGGAAGTGGCCCGGGTACATGAAGGCGGCGCCGTGCACGCAGGCGACCCCCTCCTCCTCGAGCAGCGCGAGGACGAAGTCCTCGTCGGTCTCGATCTTCCGCCCGCCCGCCGAGGTCTTGCCGATGCAGCCGTGCATGTCCGGGAAGACGTAGAACGCGCCCTCCGGCTTGTGGCAGCGCAGGCCCGGCGCCTCGTTGAGCATCGAGACGACCATGTCGCGGCGGCGCTGATAGACCTTGCGCATCTCCTCGATGGAGTCCTGCGGGCCGGTCAGCGCCTCGACCGCCGCGGCCTGGGAGATGGAGGAGGGATTGGAGGTGCTCTGGCTCTGCAGCTTGTCCATCGCCTTGGTCAGCTCGACCGGCGCGCCGGCGAAGCCGATGCGCCAGCCGGTCATGGCGTAGGCCTTGGAGCAGCCGTTCATCGTGACGGTGCGGCTCTTCAGCCGCGGCTCGACCTCCACGATCGTCGCCGGCTTGAAGCCGTCATAGGTGAGCTTCTCGTAGATGTCGTCGGAGAAGATCCACACATTCGGGTGGCGCAGCAGCACGTCGCAGAGCGGGCGCAGCTCCTCGGCGTTGTAGGCGGCGCCGGTCGGGTTGCAGGGGTTGTTCAGGATGAGCCACTTGGTCCGCGGCGTGATCGCCGCCTCGAGCTGCTCGGCGCGCAGCTTGAAGCCCTGGTTCTGGCCACAGGGAACGATCACCGGCTTGCCCTCGGCGAGGCTCACGATGTCCGGGTAGCTCACCCAGCAGGGGGCGGGGATGATCGCCTCGTCGCCCGGATTGATGGTGGCGAGCAGCGCGTTGAAGATCACCTGCTTGCCGCCGGTGGCGATGAGGATCTCCTCCCGCGCGTAGTCGATGCCGTGGTCGCGCTTGAACTTCAGGCGCACGGCGTCGCGCAGCTCCGGGGTGCCGGCGACGTCGGTGTACTTGGTCTCGCCACGCTCGATCGCGGCGATGGCGGCGTCCTTGACGTTGCGCGGGGTGTCGAAGTCGGGCTCGCCCGCGGCGAGGCCGATGACGTCCTTCCCCGCCGCCTTCAGCGCCCGCGCCTTTGTCGTCATGGCGATGGTGAGCGAGGGGGAGATGCGGTTCAGGCGGTCGGCGATCAGGGTCATGGCTGGTCCAGGGCGCTGCCGAAGAGGCCGGGACCCTAGCCGCCGCCCCGTCGCCCATCAACCCGCGCAAGGACCAGGGCGGCCATGCCCAGCGCCACTGCCGCCACCCCAACGATCACCGCCCCCAGCGCATTCACCTCCGGCGTCAGCCCCAGCTTGAGCTTGGAGAACAGCACCATCGGCAGGGTCGTCCCCGCCGGGCCGGAGACGAAGCTCGCCAGCACCACGTCGTCGAGCGAGAGGGTGAAGGCGAGCAGCCAGCCGGCCAGCAGCGAGGGCGCCATCAGCGGCAGCGTCACGGTGCGGAAGGCGACGAAGGGTGTGGCGCCGAGGTCCATCGCCGCCTCCTCCAGGCTGCGGTCGGCCCCGGCGAGCCTCGCCTGGACCACCACCGCGACATAGGCGGCGCCGAGCGTGGCGTGGGCGAGCAGCACCGTCTGCGCACCGCGGCCACCGGGCCAGCCGATCGCGCCCTCCAGCGCCACGAACAGCAGCAACAGCGAGAGGCCGGTCACCACCTCCGGCAGCACCAGCGGCGCGCCGATCAGCGCGCCGAACAGCGCGCGGCCGCGGAACGGGCCGAAGCGCGCCAGCGCCCAGCCCGCCAGTCCGCCGACCAGCACGGCCAGCGTCGCCGCCCCAGCGGCGATGCGGAGCGAGAGCAGCGCCGCCTCGATCAGCCGCTCGTCCGCCGCCAGCGCCACGAACCAGCGCAGCGAGAAGCCGCCCCACTGGAACGGGATGCGGTCCGCGCTGAAGGCATAGGCCACGAGCAGCAGGATCGGCAGGTAGAGGAAGCCGAGGCCGAGCCACAGCCCGACGCGCGCAACGTTCATCGCTGCTCCGCCTCCAGCCGCTGGAACAGGCGGATCGGCAGGATCAGCACCACCAGCAGCACCACGGCCAGCGCCGCGGCCAGCGGCCAGTCGCGGTTCTGGAAGAACTCGCCCCACAGAACCCGGCCGACGAGCTGCGCCTCCGGCGGGCCCAGCAGGTCGGGGATGACGAACTCGCCCGCCGCCGGGATGAACACCAGGAGGAAGGCCGCCGCGACGCCCGGGGCGGAGAGCGGCAGCGTCACCGTCAGGAACACCACCGCCGGCCGCGCGCCGAGATCGGCCGCCGCCTCCTCCAGCGCCGGATCGCGCCGCGCCAGCGTGGCGTAGAGCGGCAGCACGGCGAAGGGCAGGTAGGCGTGGACCATGCCGACATACATGGCGAGGCTGGTGTAGAGCAGCGGCAGCGGCGCCTCGATCACGCCGAGCACGCGCAGCACGCCGTTGAGCCAGCCCTCGTCGCGCAGCAGGCCGATCCAGGCGCCGACCCGGATCAGGAAGCCGGTCCAGAAGGGCAGCAGCACGGCGAGCAGCAGCGGCGTCCGCCGCGCCTCCGGCGCCCGCGCGATCGCGAGCGCCATGGGGTAGCCGATCAGCAGGCAGAGCGAGGCGGTGACGAAGGCGACGAGGAGCGAGCGCAGAAAGCTGTCGCGATAGAACGGATCGGTCGCGATGGCGACGAAATTGGCAAAGGTGCCCTGCCACGCACCGCCCGGCCCGAACGGCGGCTGGAAGGGCGGCACGCCCGTGTCGTAGTGCCCCAGCGCGATCCCGAGCAGGACCAGCGCCGGCGCCGCGACGAACAGCGCCAGCCAGGCCCAGGCCGGCAGCAGGATGGCGAGGCGGCGCGGCGCGAGGCGACGCGGCACCGGGAGGGATGGCGCGGGGTCGCGCATTAGTCGGCCAGCACCGTCAGCGCCTCGGCGGGCCAGGTCAGCGTCACCTGCGCACCGCGTTCGGGCGCACCCTCGGCGCTCGGGCGCGAGACGCGCAGCGTCGCGCCACCATCGAACCGCACGAGGGCGGTCGAGAGCTCGCCCCGGAAGGCGACCTCGGCCACCGTGCCGCGGGCGGCGTTGGTCTCCTCCGGCGGCTGCGCCCCCTCGGCCTGCATCCGTATCCGCTCCGGCCGCAGCGCGAGGGTCACGGCAGCGCCAGCGGGGTGCGCGGTGACAGGCACGGCGGCGCGCAGGACGCAGCCCACCTCGGCGCAGTCCACGCCGCCATCCGGCCGCACGACTCCCGAGAGCAGGTTCGCCCCGCCGAGGAAGCCCGCGACGAAGCGCGTCGCCGGCCGCTCGTACACCTCCGTCGGAGGCCCCACCTGCACGAGCCGCCCGCGCTCCAGCACGCCGATGCGGTCCGCCAGCGCCATCGCCTCCGTCTGGTCGTGGGTCACCATCACGAAGGCCGCGCCGGTCGCGCGCTGCAGCGTGCGCAGCTCGAACCCGGTCGCCTCGCGCAGGCTCGCGTCCAGCGCGCCGAGCGGCTCGTCCAGCAGCAGCAGGCGCGGGCGCACCACCAGGCTGCGCGCGAGCGCCACGCGCTGCCGCTGGCCACCGGAGAGCTGGTGCGGCCGGCGGTGCCCGAACCCCTCGAGTCGCACCAGCGCCAGCGCCTCGGCGACCCGCCGCCGGCGCTCCTCGCGCGGCACCCCGGCGCGGCGGAGGCCGTAGGCGACATTGTCGGAGACCGTGAGGTGCGGGAACAGCGCGTAGCTCTGGAACATCATCGTCACCGGCCGCGCATGGGGCGGCAGCGGGACGAGATCCCGCCCCTCCAGCAGCAGCCGGCCGGCGTCCGGCGTCTCGAAGCCGGCGATCAGGCGCAGCAGCGTCGTCTTGCCGGAGCCCGAGCCGCCGAGCAGCGCGAAGAACTCGCCCGGCGCGATCTCCAGGTCGAGCCCGTCCAGCGCCATCGTCGCGCCGAAGCGCTTCGCCACCCCCTCGGCGCGCAACAAGGACACGATTCCTAGCGACCCGACTTGAACCGGCTCCACAGCCGCGTGCGCAGCCGCTCCGCCGCGGGCGGCGGCGTGCCGGCGACGAAGCTGCGCACCAGCACCGAGTCCGGCGGATAGACGTTCGGGTCGTCGCGCACCTCCGGCGCAAGCAGCGGACGGGAGGCCGGCACCGCGTTCGGGTAGCGGGTTCGGTTGGTGATGGCGGCCATCATCTCGGGCTGCAGCACGAAGTTGATGAAGGCCATCGCCGCCTCCGGGTTCGGCGCGTCGGCCGGCACCGCCAGCATGTCGAAGGCGAGCTGCGCGCCCTCGCGCGGCGCCGCATAGGTGACCGTGACGCCGCGCCCCGCCTCCCGCGCCCGCACCGCCGCCTGGATCACGTCGCCCGAATAGGTGAGGGCGAGGCACACCTCCCCCGTCGCCAGCGCATCCACGATCGCGCCGGAGCCCGGGATGGCGCGCAGATGCGGCCGGATCGCCAGCAGCGCCTGCTCCGCCGCGCGCAGGTCGGCGGGGTCGGCGCTGTCGGGGTCGCGGCCGAGCCAGTGCAGCACCGTCGGCAGCACGTCCGTCGCGCTGTCCATCACCATGATGCCGCAGCGCGCCAGGCGTCGCGCGTTCTCCGGCTTCATCAGCAGGTCGAGGCTGTCGAGCGGCGCGTCCGGCGCCAGCTCCCGCACCCGGTCCGGGCGCATGCCGAGCCCGGTCGTGCCCCAGAGATAGATCGCGCCGTACCGGTTGCCCGGGTCGCTCCGGGCCACCCGCTGCATCAGCGCCGGATCGAGATTCGCGAGGTTGGGAATTCGCGCCGCATCCAGCGGCCGCAGCGCGCCGGCGCGGATCAGCCGCGCGAAGGTCGGCTCGCTCGTCGGCACGACGATGTCGTAGCCGGAGCGGCCGGCGGAGAGCTTCGCCTCCAGCGTCTCCAGGCTGTCGTACATGTCGTAGCGCACGCGGATGCCGGTCTCCTGCGTGAAGCGCTGCAGGACCTCCGGCGCGATGTAGTCGCTCCAATTGTACACGTTGAGCACCGGCGGCGCCTGCGCCGGCGCGCGGCCCGCGGACGGCGGCAGGACCAGCGCACCGAGCAGGGCGGCCAGCGGCGGCAGGGCGTATCGCCACCAGCGACGGCGTCCCCGGTCCGGCGGGCGTGGTGCGGCAGCGGTGCGGCGTGGCATCGGTGGCCCCCCTCGCAGCGGCGCGCTCCGCGGGCGATTCGGAGCGCGGCGGCGGCGCGCGCTTCTAGCACGCAAGGGCGCCGCGGGGAGCACGCACAGCGGCACGTGGCACGGACCTGACGCCGCGCGCGTCATCAGGATTATTTTCCTTGACCGCCGTCTGGCGCTGTCGTATCGAAGGCGGGCCAAGGGGCGCATTGCGCCCGCTTCGCCCCCCTCTCCCACCCCATCCACCCGACCTGCGC
>JADGHI010000133.1 GCA_019689515.1 Acetobacteraceae bacterium
TCATCGCCTCGACCTTGCGGACCAGATCGACGCCGGCGGCGCAGACGATGCCGTCCAGCCCGCCGAGGGCCGCCACGGCCTGCTCCACGGCGGGCGCGATCGCGGCGGTGTCGAGCAGGTCGCAGGTGATCGGCGTGCCGCCGCCGGTCTCGCGCGCTGCGGCATCGAGCCCCGCCGCGTCGCGGTCGAGCAGCGCCACGCGGGCGCCCTCGGCGGCGAAGCGGCGTGCCGTAGCGCGGCCGATGCCGCTCGCCGCGCCGGTGATGAGCACGCGACGTCCCTGGAGCCGGGCCATGGCCTTGCTCTCCTTCATGTGAAGCGGTGGAAGCCGACCCAGCGCTCCGCCAACACCAGCGCGAGCGCCGTGGTCAGGATGAGGAGCGAGGAGACGGCGGCGACGGTCGGATCGACGCCGAACTCGATGGCGGTGAAGATCTTCACCGGCAGCGTGGTGGTGCCAACGCCGGTAAGGAAGATCGAGACCGGCACGTTGTCGAAGGAGGTGATGAAGGCGAACAGCCCGCCGGCTACGATGCCGGGCCGCATCAGCGGCAGGGTGACCTTCCAGAAGGCGGTCAGGCGGTCCGCGCCGAGGGTGCAGGCGGCGTCCTCGAGCTGCGCGTCCAGGCCCGAAAGGCTCGCGAGGGTGGTGCGCACCACATAGGGCACGGTGATGACGACATGCGCCAGCACCAGCCCGGCGAAGCTGCCGGCGAGCCCGAGCGCGGCGTAGAACTGCAGCAGCGCCACGCCGATGACGACGCCGGGGAAGATCAGCGGCGACATCACGACAGCCGAGACCACGGCCTTGCCCGGCAGGGCGCGGCGCACCAGCGCGTAGGAGGTCGCGGTGCCGATCACCAGCGCACAGACCGTCGCGACCGAGGCGAGCAGCAGGGAGGTGCCGATGGCGGAGAGGTAGTCCGCGCTCTCCAGCACGCGGCCGTACCAGCGCAGCGTCACCCCCTGCGGCGGGATGGTGAGGTAGGCGGTCGTGCTGAAGGAGGCGAGCACCACCACGGCGACCGGCAGCATCAGGAAGCCGAAGACCAGCGCGCAGTAGAGCCGCGCCACCCAGCGGCGGGCGGAGGGGGTCACGCCCGTGCCTCCCACCGCCGCGCGAGGCGCGTCCCCAGCAGGATCAGCGCCAGCACGATCAGCGTCATCACCACCGCCATGGCCGAGCCCGCGGGCCAGTTCAGGAGCTGGAGGAACTGCTCGTAGATCAGCGTGGACATCACCTTGTAGGTCGGCCCGCCGAGCAGCCGCGGCGTGACCAGCGCGCTGATCGTCAGCACGAAGACCAGGATCGAGCCCGAGAGGATGCCCGGCACCGAGAGCGGCAGGGTCACCCGAGCGAACACGGACCAGAAGCCGGCGCCAAGGGTGCGAGCGGCGTCCTCCACCTCGCGCGGGATGTTCTGGATCACGGCGACCAGCACCAGCACCATGAAGGGCAGGAAGATGTGGGTCAGGCCGATCAGCAGGCCGGTGAAGTTGAACATCAGCCGCACCGGCTCCTCGGTGAGGCCGAGGCCCATCAGCCACTGGTTCACCAGGCCCCGCCGCGCGAGCAGCGCGATCCAGCCGAAGGTGCGGACGACCAGGTTGAGCAGCAGCGGGAACACCACGAGCAGCATCAGCCAGTGCCGCCAGCGCGAGGTCGAGCGCGCGAGGACGTAGGCGAGCGGGTAGCCGACGACGAGCGTGAGCAGCGTGACGACGAGGCCGAGGACGACGGTGCGGAGGATGATCTCGAGGTAGAAGCCGTCGGTCAGCGCCTTCACGTAGTGCTCGAGGGTCAGCCCCTCGCCGATGCCGGTGCCGGCGATGTAGGGGCGCAGGCTCGTCGGGATCAGCGTCGCGATCGGCAGCAGGAAGGCGAACAGGAGGAGCAGCAGCAGCGGCGAGAGCAGGCCGAGGCCGGCGAGGTCCCAGCGACGGTGGACGCCGGGGCTATGGCGGCCGGGTTCAGGCATCCGGCGCTGCCTCCGCGGGCAGGAGGATCATGTCCTCCGCCGTCCACCACACGGTGACCTGCGCGCCCTGCGGATGGGCGGCATCGGAAGGTGCCTCGGCCTGCAATTCCAGGCCGCCCGGCAGGCGCAGCACGTAATGCCACTGCGCGCCGGCGAAGGCGGCTAGCGCGACCTCCGCCGTGTGGACATTCGCCGCGCCGGTGGGCGGCGCGTCGCCGAGCCGAATCTTCTCGTGCCGCAGCGCCAGGCGGACCCGCGTGCCGGGCGGGGCGGCGCCGCGCGCGCGCAGCGGCACCCCGCCGGGTCCGGAGAGGCGCAGCAGAGCGCCGTCGGCGCCCTCCACCGACGCATCCACCAGATTGGTCCGGCCGACGAAGCCGGCGACGAAGGCGTTGGCTGGCCGCTCGTACACCTCCTGCGGTGCGCCGACCTGCTCGATGCGGCCGGCGCGCATCACCGCGACGCGGTCGGAGAGGGTGAGCGCCTCCTCCTGGTCGTGGGTGACGAAGACGGTGGTGATGCCGAGCGACTGCTGCAGCCGGCGCAGCTCCACCCGCATCGCGTCGCGCAGGCTGGCGTCGAGGTTCGACAGCGGCTCGTCCAGGAGCAGCACGCGCGGCTCCGTCACCACTGCGCGCGCCAGCGCCACACGCTGCTGCTGGCCGCCGGAGAGTTGCCGCGGGAAGCGGGACTCGAAGCCTTCCAGCCGCACCAACGCCAGGGCCTGCGGAACCCGGCGCCGGATCTCGGCCTCCGGCACGCGGCGGCGGCGCAGGCCGAAGGCGACGTTCTCGAACACGCTGAGGTGGGGGAACAGCGCGTAGCTCTGGAACACCAGGCCGAGGTTGCGCTTGTGCGCCGGGGCGTGCGTGACGTCCGTGCCGCCGATCAGCACCTGGCCCGCATCCGGCTCGATCAGGCCGGCGATCATGCGGAGCACCGTCGTCTTGCCGCAGCCGCTCGGGCCGACGAGGGCGACCATCTCGCCCTCGGCGATGGAGAGGTCCACGCCAGCGACGGCAGCGGCCGTGCCGTAGCGCTTGGTCAGGCCCCGAAGAGAAACCGTTGCCAAGGTCGGATCAGCGCGCGATCTCGCGGTTCCACCGCTCGGTCCAGGCGGGCAGGCTGCGCGCAACGACCTCGGGTGGCGGGAAGTACATGCGCTCCACCGACTCGCGGTAGGGCACGAGGCGGGCCAGCTCCTCGGGCAGCTCGACGCGGCGGTTCGTCGGGCCGGCGAACTGCCGCTCGGCGAAGCAGCGCTGCGCCTCCGGGCTGAGGGCGCGGTCCATGTACTGCTCGGCCAGCGCCTTGTTGCGCGCGCCGACGGGGATGGAGAAGGTGGGCAGGATGCCGATCGCACCCTCGCGCGGGAACACCACCGCGACCGGCACGCCGCTGCGCGCCGCCGCGCCCACGCGGTCGGAGAACCACACCGCGGCGGCGATGTCGCCGCGCTCGATCAGCTGCACGACCTGGTCGGCCTGAGTGTAGAGCGTGACGACATGCGGCCGCAGCTCGCGGATCGCGCGGAAGCCCGGATCGATGTTCTCGACCGAGCCGCCGTTGATGCGCGCCGCCGCGATCAGGAAGTGCTGGCCCGAGGTCGCGCTGATGTCCCCGATCGCGAGCTTGCCCCGCAGCGACGGGCTCCAGAGGTCCGCCCAGGACTGCGGCGGGTTGCGCAGCTCCTGCGGATTGTAGGCGATGGCGGTCGAGGAATAGGTGAACCCGATCCAGCGCCGGTCCGGATCCACGGCGGAGGGATAGATGTCGGGCAGGTTGGACAGGCGCGCGGCGTCCACCTGGTCGAGCAGCCCCTCGTTCTTCGCCTGCACCGCGACCTGGAGGTCCATGTAGGCGACATCCACGTCGGGTCGCCCGCGCGTCGCGCGCAGCCGCGCCGCGTTCTGCACGGAGTTGCCGAGGACGAAGTTCACCCGCGTGCCGGTTGCGCGCTGGAAGGGCTCGGCGACGCAGGTGCGGACGTTGTCGGCGAAGGTGCCGCCGAAGATGGCGACGTTCAGTTCCTGCGCCCGCGCGGGCAGCGCGGCGGAACCGACAAACAGCCCGGCCGCCGTCGCGGCCGCGGCGAGGCTATAGCGAAGGCGACCCATCGCACGTTCCCTCGGGAAGATCCGCGGGAACCTAGGGGCCGCGGAGAGGCACGGTCAACCCTGGTGGGGAGGCGCGGTACCTCCTCACCAGACCGGGCGGGCGACCTCCGTCTCCTTCGAGGTGATGAACTCCAGCAGCACCGGCACCCCCTCCTGGGTCTTGCGGATGCCGCGCTGGATCGCCGGCACGATGTCCTCCGGCCGCTCGACGCGCTCGCCGTAGCCGCCGAAGGCCCGCGCCATCGCCGCGTAGTCGCCGGAGATGTCGGTCGAGCGGTACTTCTCCGTGCTGATCGGCATCACCTTCAGCTCGATCGCCATGGAGAAGTTGTTGAGCAGGATGGACATGATCGGGATGCGCTCGCGCACCGCGGTCTCGAAGTCCATGCCCGTGAAGCCGATCGCGGCGTCGCCCCAGACATTGATGCAGAGCTTCTCCGGCGCCGCGAGCTTCGCCCCCATCGCCAGCCCCAGCCCGTAGCCGAGCTGCGTCGTCTTGCCCCAGCCGAGATAGGAGAGGGGCGTGCGGCTGACCCAGAAGGGCGAGAGCTGGTCGCGCGGGGAGCCGGCGTCGTGGGTGATGATCGTGTTGTCCACGTCCACCGTGTTCCACAGGTCGCGCAGCACGCGGTAGGGATTGAGCGGCGCCGAATTGCTGTCGCGCTTCTCCCGCCATTGCGCGAGCCAGGGCTCGCGCACCGCCTTGATCTCCGCCGCGACCTTCGACGGGTCGCGCGCCTCCTTGATCCGGTCCTTCAGCTCGGCGAGCAGCATGTCGAGCGTCAGCGCCGCGTCGCCCACCAGGCCGAGCTCGATCGGGATGTCCTTGCCGAGATGGTTCGGGTCGAGCGTCGCCTGGATGATCCGCTTCCCCTTCGGCATGGCGATGCCGAAATTCGTCGTGCTGAAGCTGCAGCCGATGCCGAGGATCAGGTCGGCGTTCTTGAGGAAGTGCGGCACCGTTGCCTGCACCGCGAGTCCGCCGGAACCGAGCGCGAGCGGATGGTCCTCCGGGAAGCTCGACTTGCCGCCGAGGCTCGTCGTCACCGGCGCCGCCAGGAGCTCCGCCAGTTCGCGGAGCTGCGGCCAGGCGCGCGCCCAGTGCACGCCGGTCCCCGCATAGATCACGGGTCGCTTCGCCTCGGCGAGCATCGCCGCGGCACGCGCCACGTCCTGCGGGTCCGGCGCGTAGCGGGCGAGGGGCACCGGCTGGTAGTCGAGCGGCTCCGGCACCTCCTCGTTCCACATGTCGTTCGGGATCTCGACCAGGCACGGCCCGCCGCGGCCGTTGCGCATCCGCGAGAAGGCGCGGCGCATGATGTGCGGCACCTCGGCGGCGAGGGTGATCGGCTCGGCCGACTTGGTGAAGCTCCGCATCGAGGCGACGGAGTTGAAGTTCGGCTCGACATGGGCGAGGCGGCGCGGATAGCCCATCGGCATCACCAGCACCGGCACGCTCTCCGAGAAGCACTGCGCCACGCCGCCCATGGCGTTCTCCGCGCCCGGGCCGTGCTGCATCACGAACACGCCGGGCTTGCGGCCGGAGGTCATGCGCGACTGCGCGTCGGCCATGTGCAGGCCGATGCGCTCCTGGCGCACGATGACGGGGCGGATGTCGGCCGCTGCGGCGTACTCCAGCATGTGGTTCACCGGGTAGCCGGCGATCCATTCCACGCCCTCGCGCTTCAGGATCTCGGCGATCGCCGTGCCCAGCTTCATGCTCGGCTCCTCCCACGTGGCCGCAGCCTAGCTGGCCGCCCGGCCCGTCCGATGCGTTTGCTTCACGGAAAGCCTAACCGGCCCCTCATGGGCCGGCAACACGGTCAGCCGCCTGCCTTCGCCCGATCGCGCGCATAGACCCCCATGTTGCTGTAGGGCGGATAGGGCGGGATCGCCCCGATCGCCTGCATGTCCACCTCCACCAGGACGGGGCCGGAGACGGCGAGGGCCTTCGCCACCGTCTCGCCGAAGGCGCTCGCCTCGGAGACGCGGAAGAAGGGCATGCCGACCAGGGCGGCCAGCGGCTCGAGCTTCGGCAGCTCCGGGTCGGCGGCGAAGTGGCGTCCGTCCGCGACCGCGTTCTGGATCACCTTGATGATCCCGTAGCCGCGGTCGTTCATCACGATCGTGACCAGATCCGCGCGCTCCTGCACCGCGGTCCAGAGCTCCGGCAGGTTCACCGCGAAGCCGCCGTCGCCGGTCATGACCACGGTCTTGCGCCCCTGCGGCCCCGCGGCGAGCGCCGCGCCGATGCCGAGCGGCAGGCCGGGACCGATCGCCGCGCCCACCGGATGGACCGAGTCGCGCGGGCCGAGCACCGGGAAGATCCGGTTGCCCCAGGTGGTGTGGCTCATCGTCACGTCGCGCACCCACACCGCGTCGCGCGGCATCGCCTTGCGGATCTGCGCCGGGAAGTCGGCGTAGGGGCCGAGGCCCTCGCAATACTCCGCGACGGCGCGGCGCTTGGTCTCCTGGAAGTCGGCGGCGAAGGCGGGGTCCACGGCGATGCGCCCCTTCAGCCGCTTGGCGAGGCCCTCCATCACCAGCGCCGCGTCACCGTGCACGAACAGCGTGCTGGGATAGGTCCGGCCGTTGGCGCGCGGGTCGATGTCGGCCTGGACGATCGTCTTCGGCAGCTTCACGGACAGCTCCGCCGTCTCGTGCGCGCGCAGGCGCGAGCCGGCGACGAGCATCGCGTCCACCGTCTGATAGAATTCCTGGATGCGCGGCGAGCCGTTGCCGTTCATCCCGCCGAAGGTCATCGGGTGATCCTCGGGCACGATGCCGCGGCCGTTCCACGAGTTCACCGCGCCGAAGCCCAGCTCCAGCAGCGCCATCGCCTGCGCGCGGGCGTGCTTGGCGCCGTTGCCGAGCCAGACCATCGGCCGCTTCGCCTTCGCGAAGATCTCCGCCGCCTCGTCCAGTGCCTTCTCGTCCGGCACCAGCGGCCCTGGGATCGGCAGGACAAGGTGGTCCAGCCCCGCTGGCCGCTCGACCGCCGCGCGCTGCAGGTCGATCGGGATCTCGACGCTCACCGGCCCGGCGGGCGCGGTGAGCGCCTCGGCGGCGGCGCGCGTGAGGATGCCGAAGGTCTCGCCCGCCGCGCGCACGCGATAGGCGGCCTTGCACACGCTTGCGAGCATCGCCGTCTGTCCCGGCACGTCGTGCACGGAGCCCATGTCGCGGTCAATGAAGCGGGTCGGCGTCTGCCCCGTGATGTGCAGCACGGGGGAGCCGGCGAAGCGCGCCTCGACCAGCGCCGGCACCGCGTTCGCCGCGCCCGGCCCGGTCGAGGTGATCAGCACGCCGAGCCCGCCGGAGACGCGCGCATAGGCGTCCGCCATGTGCCCGCCGCCCATCTCGCCGCGCGGCGCGACGAAGCGGATCGCGTTGCGCCGCCCGATTGCGTCGAGCATGGGGACGTTGTGCACCGAGACGATGCCGAAGGCCGTGGTCACGCCGCAGGCGTGGAGAAACTCGGCGACCAGGTCGGCGACGGTGTAATTGCTGCTGCTCACGCTTCTGACCCTCCCGCGGTTGGCGCGAGTGTGCCACGAAGCGGTGGCGCTGGAAGGGGGGCTATTCCTCCGCCGGGCGGCCGGAGCGCAGGCGCTTGATCCCGGCGCGCCGGGCCTTGCCCTCCAGCCGCCGGCGCTGCGAGGCCCGGCTCGGCTTCGTCGGCCGGCGCGGCGGGGGCGGTGGCTCGGCCGCCTGCCGGATCAGCGTGACCAGCCGCTCCAGTGCCTCGGCGCGGTTGCGCTCCTGTGTGCGGTGGCGCCGCGCGGTGATCACCAGCACGCCTTCGCGCGTCAGCCGCCGCCCCGCGAGGCGCATCAGCCGCTCGCGCACATCCTCCGGCAGCGAGGGCGAGCGCGCCGCGTCGAAGCGGAGCTGCACCGCCGTCTCCAGCTTGTTCACGTTCTGCCCGCCAGGGCCGGAGGCACGCAGGAAGCTCTCCTCCACCTCCCGCTCGTCGAGGGCGATCCTGGCGGTGACGCGGATCATCCGCCCTTACGCTGCCGCGTCTTCCCGGATCATCGCCGCGCCCTTCTCGGCGATCATGATGGTCGGCGCGTTGGTGTTGCCCGTCGTCAGGGTCGGCATGACGGAGGCGTCGATCACCCGCAGCCCGCCGATGCCCCGCACGCGCAGGCGCGAATCCACGACGCTCGCCGGGTCTTCGCCCATGCGGCAGGTGCCGACCGGGTGATAGATCGTCGTGCCGTTCTGGCGCATGTAGGCGTACAGCGCCTCGTCCGACTCGACCTCGCGGCCCGGCAGGATCTCGCCGGCGCTGTGGCGGGCGATCGCGGGCGCGGCGAAGATCCGCCGCGCCGCGCGGATGCCGGCCGCCATCACCATCCGGTCGGAGGGGACGGAGAGGTAGTTCGGCCGGATCGCCGGGCGCTCGAAGGGATCGGCACTGCGCGCCATGATCGTGCCGCGGCTGTCCGGCCGCACCGGGCAGACCGCGACGGTCATGCCCGGCTCGCGCTCCAGCACCCCGAACTTCCCGGCCTCGTAGCTCGCCGGCGTGAACAGCAATTGCAGGTCGGGGCTGGCGAGCCCTTCGCGCGAGCGCAGGAAGACCTGCGCCGT
>JADGHI010000134.1 GCA_019689515.1 Acetobacteraceae bacterium
TGCCCCAGGTCACCATCGGCTCGAGCGTTGTCGCGTCCAGCGCGACCTCCGTGTCGAAGCGCGCGCCGGGATCGGTCGGCAGCGTCTTCCAGTAGGCGAGCGCCGCGTCCCAGTCGGCGCCCTGCGGCGCAAAGGGGCGGCCCTTCAGGTATTCGAAGGTCTTCTCGTCCGGCGCCACCATGCCGGCGCGCGCGCCGGCCTCGATGGACATGTTGCAGACCGTCATCCGCTCCTCGATCGACATCGCGCGGATCGTGGAGCCGGCGTACTCGATCACGTATCCCGTGCCGCCGTTCGCGCCGATCTTCGCGATGATGGCGAGGATCACGTCCTTGGCCGTCACCCCGGCAGACCGCTCCCCGTCCACGGTGATGCGCATCGTCTTCGGCCGCTTGCGCCAGAGCGTCTGCGTCGCCAGCACGTGCACGACCTCGGAGGCGCCGATGCCGAAGGCGAGCGCGCCAAGCGCCCCGTGGGTCGAGGTATGGCTGTCGCCGCAGACGATGATCAGGCCGGGCTGGGTCACCCCCTGCTCCGGCCCGACGACGTGCACGATGCCCTGGCGCGGGTCGTTCAGGCCGAACAGGGTGAAGCCGTATTTCGCCGCGTTGACCGGCAGCGCCTCCACCACGCGGCGCTGCGAGGGATCGGCGATGTCCGCGACGTTGCGGCTCACCGTCGGCACGCCGTGGTCGGGGGTGGCGAAGGTCTGGTCCGGGCGGCGCAGCGTCAGGCCGCGGTCCTCGAGCGCCGAGAAGGCGTGATAGGAGCCGTCATGGGCGAGATGTCGGCCGACCAGCAACAGGCACTGCCCGTCCTCCTCCAGGATCAGGTGGTCGTCCCAGATCTTCTCCAGCAGTGTCCTCGGTCCAGCCATCGCCCCTCCCCTCGCCCCGGGCGTCCGGAGCTGCCTGTCCCCACGGCACGCCGCGACCGGCCTGCGGCGGCCTGCCAAGCGCTGCGCCGACCATAGCGCCGGACGCTACGCCGCAACAGGGCGAGGCACGGCCGGGCCGGAGCGCCCAGCGGCGACGCCGTGCTTGCCGCGCAAGTCCGGTCGCGCGAGGATCGTCGCGCCATGAGCGCCGTCCCGCCCGAGGCCATCACCGGCTACCACGCGCATGTCTATTACGAACCGGCGACGACGCGCGAGCGCGCCGCCTGGCTGCGCGCCGAGGTCGGGCAACGCTTCCCCGCCGCGGTCCTCGGCCGCTGGCACGACGTGCCGGTCGGGCCGCATCCCGGCGCGATGTTCCAGATCGCCTTCCCGGTCGCGCTCTTTCCCACGCTGGTCCCCTGGCTGATGCTGAACCGGCGCGGCCTGACGGTGCTGGTGCACCCGGAGACGGATGATCCGCGCGCGGACCATCTCGACCACGCGCTCTGGATGGGCGCGGTGCTGCCGCTCGACGCCAGCGTGCTGCCGGCGCGGCGCGAGCCGCCCTCGCGGCCCTAGGTCGCCCCCTCCTCGCCCAGGCCGAACGACGCCGCCAGGTCGAGCACTGCCTGCGCGCTCTCGACATAGGGCCCGTCCACCATCTGCCCGTCCACGAGGACCGCGCCGACGCCGCGGGCCTCCGCCTGCCGCGCGGCATCCAGGATCCGCCGCGCGCGGGCCACCTCCTCCGGCCGCGGGACGAAGACGGCGTTGACGATCGGCACCTGGCTCGGGTGGATGCAGCTCTTGCCGGCGAAGCCGAGGCGCCGTGCCGCCTCTGCCTCGGCGCGGCAGCGTTCGGGCTGGGCGACCGCAGCGAGCGAGCCGTCGAAGGCGGGGATGCCCGCCTCCGCCGCCGCCAGGCGCACCGCGAGGCGCACGGACTGCAGCGCGTGCTCCTCCTCCCGCGCGATGCCGAAGGGCGCGAACAGGTCGCCGTAGCCGATCTGCAGCCCGACGACGCGCGGATCGGCGGCCGCGATCTCCGCCGCCAGGCGCAACCCGCGCGGCGTCTCGATGTTGGCGAGCAGGCCGATCGGGCGCGCGAGAGGGCCCGCCGCTTCCTCCGCCCGCGCGATCACGGCGCACGCTGCGTGGATGTCCTCCGCCCGCTCCACCATCGGCAGGTTGATCGCATCCAGCCCCGGCCCGACCAGCGCGGCGACATCCGCCTCGAACAGGCCCGAGCGGAGGCCGTTCACGCGCACGATCGCGATCTTGCGCGCACGCGCCACGGCGCCCCCGCGCAGGAAGGCCGCCACCGCCGCCCGCGCCTCGGCCTTGCGCGCCGGCACCACCGCGTCCTCCAGGTCGAAGGAGAGCGCATCTGCGGCCCCGGCCACCGCCTTGGCGAAGAATTCCGGCCGCGATCCCGGAACGAACAGCTTGCTGCGCATCGGCGCGAGCGGGCGCGGCGAGGCCGCCATGCGCGGGCGCTCCCCCGATCAGCCGATGCGCCGCAACCCCGAGGCGAAGCGGCGCCAGTTGTTGACGTAGAACTCCGCCGAGATGCGGATGATCTCCAGGATCTTCGCGTCCACCTCGCGCACCACCTTGGCCGGCGCGCCGACGATCAGCGAGTTGTCCGGGAACGTCTTGCCCTCGGTCACCAGCGCGTTGGCGCCGACCAGGCAGTTCCGCCCGATCCTCGCGCCGTTCAGCACCGTCGCCCCCATGCCGATCAGCGTGTCGTCGCCGATGGTGCAGCCATGCAGGATGGCGTGGTGGCCGATGGTCACGCCGGTGCCGACGCGCAGCGGGAAGCCCGGATCGGTGTGCATCAGCGCGCCCTCCTGCACGTTGGAGCGCGCGCCGATCTCGATCGTCTCGTTGTCGCCGCGCAGCACGGCGCCGAACCAGATTCCGACCTCGTCGCCGAGCACGACGCTGCCGATGACATGCGCATCCGGCGCCACCCAGAAGCGCCCGGCCTCGGGCAGGGTGGGCACGCGGTCCTCCAGGGCGTAGATCGGCATCGGTCCTCGTCCTCCCTCTCCTCGCGTCTCCCCGCGCGCCTGCCGGCGCAGCGGCGGCGCTACGCCACCGCGCCGAGCCCGCGCAGCTGCGCGATCTCCTCCTCCGTATAGCCGAGCTCCGCCAGCACCTCCGCCGTGTGCTGGCCGAGCAGCGGCGCGGTCTTGGGCGCCGGGCCGGAGCCGCCGCCGAACACCACCGGCTTGCCGAGGCCGCGGTAGCGCCCGACCTTCGGATGCTCGTACTCGGCCACCATGCCCTCGGCGACGACCTGGGGATGGTCGAACATGTCCTCGATGGTCCGCACCGCGGCGCAGGGCACGCGCTCGCCGAACAGCGCCTCCCATTCGAGCGCGGTGCGCGCCTTCAGCGCCTCGCGCAGCCGCGGCACGATCTCGTCGGTGCGCTGCGCGCGCTTGCGGATGGTGTCGTAGCGCGGGTCCTCCGCCATATCCGGAAGCCCCACCAGCTCGCACAGCGCCTTCCAGAAATGCGCCGAGTTGGCCTGGAGGTAGAGCATCCCCTCCTTCGTCGGATGCAGCCCCGTGATCCCGCCGGAGCGCATGTCGCGCCCGATCTCGCGCGGCTCCCCCTCCGCCCAGACGAAACGCCCGGCCTGCAGCGTCAGCGCGCTCCGCATCAGCGAGACGCCGATCCGCTCGCCCACCCCGGTCCGCTCGCGCCGGTAGAGCGCCGCCGCCACGGCATAGGCGAGCATCGTCGCCGTGTAGTAGTCCACGACGGAGCCCGCGACGATCTCCGGCTGCCCGCGCGGCTGGCCCTGGAAGACGCAGATGCCGGTCATGGCCTGCAGCACCTGGTCGAAGCCGGCCTTGTCCTTCAGCGGCCCCGTCTCGCCATACCCGGTCAGCGCGCACCAGATCAGCCGCGGATTGATCGCGCGCAGCCGCTCGTAGCCGATGCCGAGGCGGTCGGGAACGGAGGGGCGGAAATTGTGCACCAGCACGTCCGCCCCCTCGACCATCCGGTGCAGCACCGCGAGGCCCTCAGGCTTCTTGAGATCCAGCACCACGCCGCGCTTGCCGCGGTTGGCGCCGAGGAACATCCGGCTCTCCGCCTCCAGGGTCGAGGGGTACTGCCGCATCAGGTCGCCCTGCGGCGCCTCGATCTTGATCACCTCGGCGCCGAGATCGGCGAGCAGCGTGCAGCCATAGGGCCCCGCGAGGTAGGAGCTGAGATCGAGCACCCTCACGCCGCTCAGCGGCCCGGTCGCTTCGCTGTCCGCTGTCATCGCCCGCCTGCCCTCCGTGCTGTCCGGCGCGATGAACCGCCGCAGGAGGCACGCCGTCAAGCCGGGCGCCGCGCGGCCCCCTCGCCCTCGCCGCGCCGCCGCGTCAGAATGCGGGCCGAACGGACAACGGACGGAGCAAGGCGACGATGGCGACGGAGGCGGAAGGCGAGGGCGCGCGGCATGCGGTCGTGATCGGCCAGGGGCTGATGGGCTGCGACATCGCCGCGATCTTCCTCGCCGGCGGCTGGCGCGTCACCGGGGTGGAGCCCGAACGCGCCGCCTGGCCGCGCTGCCTCGACCGCGTGCGTTCCTCGCTCGCCCAGCTCGGCGCCGACCCCGAGAAGGTGGAGCACCTGTTCCTCGTCGCCGCGCTGGAGGAGGTCGGCTTCGCCGACGCCGCCTGCGTCGTCGAGGCGGTGCCGGAGAATCTCGACCTCAAGCGCCGCGTCTTCGCCGAGCTGGACCGGCTGGTGCCGCCCGGCGTCCCCATCGGCTCCAACTCCTCGGGCCTGCGCATCACCGATATCGCGGAGGGCTGCGCCACGCGGTCGCGCATGGCGAACCTGCACTTCTTCCTGCCCGCGCATCTCGTCCCCGGCGTCGAGGTGGTGCGCGGCGAGCACACCGATCCCGAGACCTGCGACCGCCTCGCCGCCATCATGGCCGCGCTCGGCCGCAAGCCGATCCGCGTCGCGCGCGACGTGCCGGGCTTCCTCGCCAACCGCATCCAGCACGCCCTGATGCGCGAGGCCTTCGCCGTGATCGACCAGGGCCTCGCGACCGCGGAGGACGTGGACGCCGCCGTGCGCTACGCCTTCGGCTTCCGCTACGTCGCCGCCGGCCCGATCCTGCAGAAGGAGCTGGCCGGGCTGGAAACCCAGCTCGCCGCCGCCCGCGCCATCTACCCCACGCTCTGCAACGACACCGAGCCGAGCCCGACGCTCGCGCGGCTGGTCGCCGAGGGGAAGCTCGGCACCAAGAGCGGCGAGGGCTTCCGCCCCTGGCCGCCGGAGGTCGCGGCGCGCGAGCGCGAGCGCTACGAGCGCGTGCTGCTCGCCGCGGCGAAGCTGCTGGCGGAGGAGGAGTAGGCGGCGCGCGCCCGGCCGATCAGCCGAGCGCCTCCTCGATCACCGCGCGGTAGAGCCCGGCGAGCGCGCGCAGCTCCTCCACCGGCGTGCACTCGTCCACCTTGTGCATCGTCGTCCCGACCGCGCCGAGCTCCGCCACCGGGCAGTAGCGCGCGATGAAGCGCGCGTCCGAGGTGCCGCCGCCGGTGTCGAGCACCGGCTCCTCGCCCGTCGTGCGCCGCACGGCGCGCTTCAGCGCCTCCACGAACGGCCCGGGCTGCGTCAGGAACGCCTCGCCCGAGACCGAGACGTCCAGGTCGAACCGCGCCCCCTCCGCCTCCAGCGCCGCGCGCAGCATCCGCGTGAGCGATTCGCCCGTGTGCCGGTCGTTGAAGCGGATGTTGAGCCGCGCCCGCGCCGCCGCCGGAATCACGTTGGTCGCCGCGTTGCCGACATCCACGCTCGTCACCTGCAGGGAGGAGGGCTCGAACCACTCCGTCCCCTCGTCGAGCGGCCGCGCGGTCAGTCCGTGCAGCACGCGCACCAGCCGGTGCACCGGGTTGTCCGCGCGCTGCGGATAGGCGACGTGCCCTTGCACGCCGTGCAGCGTGATCGCCGCATTCAGGCTGCCGCGCCGGCCGATCTTGACGACATCGCCGAGCCTGACGCGCGAGGTCGGCTCGCCGACCAGGCACATGTCGGGGATCTGGCCCTGCGCCGCCATCCATTCCAGCACGCGCACCGTGCCGTCCACCGCCGGCCCTTCCTCGTCGCCGGTGATGAGCAGGCTGAGGCTGCCCGCCGCCCCGGGTCGTGCCGAAAGGAAGTCCTGCACCGCCGCCACGAAGGCCGCGATCGCGCCCTTCATGTCGGCGGCGCCGCGGCCGTAGAGCAGCCCGTCGCGCACCTCGCCGCCGAAGGGATCGGCCGTCCACGCCCCCGCCTCGCCCACCCGCACGACAACGGTGTGCCCCGCGAAGCAGAGATGCGGCCCGGACTTGCCACGCCGCGCGAACAGGTTCTCGATCTCGCCGAAGCGCAGCCGGTGGCAGATGAAGCCGAGCGGCGCCAGCGCCGCCTCCAGCACCGCCATCGCCCCGTCATCCGCGGGCGTGACGGAGCGGCAGCGGATCAGCGCCTGCGCCAGCGGGAGCGGATCGGTCGCCACGCGCGGCTCAGTCGCGCAGCAGTTCGTTGATCGAGGTCTTGGCCCGGGTCTGCGCGTCCACCCGCTTGACGATCACCGCGCAGTAGAGCCCCGGCCCCGGCGACCCGTCCGGCAGCGGCTTGCCGGGCAGCGTCCCCGGCACCACCACCGAATAGGCCGGCACGCGCCCGACGAACACCTCGCCCGTCGCGCGGTCGATGATCTTGGTCGAGGCGCCGAGATAGACGCCCATGGAGAGCACGCTGCCGCGCTCCACCACCACGCCCTCGGCCACCTCGCTGCGCGCGCCGATGAAGCAGTCGTCCTCGATGATCACCGGGTTGGCCTGCAGCGGCTCGAGCACGCCGCCGATGCCCACGCCGCCCGACAGGTGGCAGTTCTTCCCGATCTGCGCGCAGGAGCCGACGGTGGCCCAGGTGTCCACCATCGTCCCCTCGTCCACATAGGCGCCGATGTTCACGAAGGAGGGCATCAGCACCACGTTGCGCCCGATGAAGGCGCCGCGGCGCACCACCGCGCCGGGCACGGCTCGGAAGCCGGCCGCGCGGAAGCGGTTCTCGCCCCAGCCCTGGAACTTCAGCGGCACCTTGTCATAAGCGCCGGCCGCCGTGTCCATCGGCGCCGAATCGGTCAGGCGGAAGGAAAGCAGCACCGCCTGCTTGAGCCACTGGTTGACCTTCCAGCCGCCCTTCCCGTCGGCCTCCGCCACGCGCGCCTGGCCGGAATCGAGCAGTTCGAGCCCGGTCTCGATCGCCGCGCGGTCCTCCCCGCCGGTGGCCGGCGAGATTTGGTCGCGGCGCGCCCAGAGCGCCTCGATGCGGGTCTGAAGACTGGCGATGTCCATCGTGGCAGCGGTCCCGTCATGCGAGCGTGGAGGTGCCGGCGCGCGCCGGCGGCGGCAACGGCGGCGCGGACGATGCATGCAGGCGCGGGCCTGTCAACGCCGCCCGCCGCCCGCCGGCCGCCAGGTCCACCCGCTGCTCGGCTCAGGGCCGGATCAGCGTGCCCGCCCCGCCGTCGGTGAACAGCTCCAGCAGCACCGCGTGCGGCACGCGCCCATCCACGATCACCGCCCCGCGCACCCCGCGCTCGATCGCGTAGATGCAGGTCTCGACCTTCGGGATCATGCCGCCGGAGATCCAGCCCGCGGCGATGCCGGCGCGCGCCTCGGCCACCGTCATCTCGGGCACCAGGGTCCCGTCCGTGCCGAGCACGCCCGGCACGTCGGTCAGCAGCAGCAGCCGCTCCGCCCGGAGCGCGCCGGCGATCGCCCCGGCGACCGTGTCGGCGTTGATGTTGTAGGTCTGCCCGTCCTCGCCGACGCCGACCGGCGCCACCACCGGCACGATGTCGGCGCCGATCATCAGCTCCAGCACGCGGGTGTCCACCCGCTCCGGCTCGCCGACGAAGCCGAGGTCGAGCGCCTGCTCGGCACCGTTCTCCGGATCCCGGACGGTGCGCACCACTTTGCGCGCGCGGATCAGCCCGCCGTCCTTGCCGGAGATGCCGACGGCGATCGCGCCGGCGCGGGTGATCGCCTCCGCGATCTGCTTGTTGACCGGCCCGGCGAGCACCATCTCGACCACGTCGAGCATCTCGGCGTCGGTGACGCGCAGGCCCTGCACGAAGGTGGACTTCACGCCGAGGCGCTTGAGCATGGCGTTGATCTGCGGCCCGCCGCCATGCACCACGACGGGGTTCACGCCGACCTGCTCGAGCAGCGCGATGTCGCGGCCGAAGCGGAGGGCGGTCTCCTCCTCGCCCATGGCGTGGCCGCCGTACTTCACCACCACGATCTGGTCGTCGTAGCGCTTGAGGAACGGGAGAGCGCCGGCCAGCATCGCCACCTGGTCGCGCGCGGAGTCATTCATCGGCGTGGCGTCCTTCCCCCGAGGGTCGCGCGCCGCGTCTAAGGGCCGCGCCCGGAGCGGTCAAGCGGCACGGCGGCATCCTGGCGAGGCGGCGGGCGGCCTTGCCTCCTGCTTGCCCGAGCGCGCGATCAGGGGAGCGCCAGCGGGATCTCGCGCACCGTGCCGGGGGCGATCGCGAAGGGCTGCTCGTACCAGCGGCCATCGGCCAGCACCCGGGCGATGTAGCTCCCGGCGGGCAGCACGAAGCGCGCCCGCGGCGCCGCGCTGTCCGCGAGCGGCACGTCGCTCATCGGGCGACCCCTGCGCGGCCGCTCGAACACCTGCCACCGCACGCCGAGCAGCGGCCGGCCGTCGCGCAGCGAGACCAGCGTGATGTCCGCCGCGCGGAGCACGAGCCGCGGATACACCGTGCGGC
>JADGHI010000135.1 GCA_019689515.1 Acetobacteraceae bacterium
GCTCCCCGGCGAACGCTTCCGGCGCTGGTGGTGGCGAGACGCCCATGGCGGCGAGCGAGGCGGTCGGCCGGCCGCCGGGCAGGACCGGTGCGTGGGCGAGGTTCGCGCCGATGCCGAGGGCGAGCCAGGCGAGGCCGCCCTGTGGGCCCGTCGCCGCCTCTACCAGGATTCCGGCGAGCTTCGCGCCGCCGAGCAGCACGTCGTTCGGCCATTTGAGCACGAGCGCCGGCCCCCCCGAACACGCCGGCGGCAGGTAGGGCTCGATCGCCTCAGCCAAGGCGACGGCGGCGAGCAGCGCCCATTGGGCCGCCCGCCGCACCGGCTCCCGCGGCCGGAGAAGGACCGAAAGGTGCAGGTTGCCCGCGGGCGATTCCCAGCCGCGCCCCTCGCGGCCGCGCCCGGCGGTCTGCCGGCGGGCGAGGACGGCGAGCCCCTCCGGCTCGCCCGCCTCCGCGGCGCGCAGCACCACATCCTGGGTGCTCGGCAGTTCCTCGTACACGCGCAGCCGCCAGAGCGGCGCCGGGCCGGCGGCGGCGCGCGAGGAGAGCCGCGTCGGCGCGGGCGCGATCACCCCCCCATGACCGCCGCGACCGCGGTCCGCGCCGCGGCGAGCAGCGGCGCGGGCGCGATCGAGAACAGCGCGGTGAACAGGCCGGTCGCTGCCATCACCACGGTGAGGCTCGCCGGACGGACGTCGAGCGCGCCGGCCTCGTTGAGCGGGTCGAAGAACATCACGCGCACGATGCGCAGGTAGTAGTAGGCCGCCACCACGCTGGTCACCACGCCGATCACGGCGAGCCAGACATAGCCGCCCTCGATCGCCGCGCGAAAGACGAAGAGCTTCGACCAGAAGCCCGCGAGCGGCGGCACGCCGGCCATCGCGAACATGAAGACCAGCATCCAGATGGCCATGCCGACATCGCTGCGCGCGAGGCCCGCAAGGTCCTCGATCGCCTCGACGGGCCTGCCCCTGCGCCGCATCGCGGCGAGCACCGCGAAGGCGCCGAGCGTCATCAGCAGGTAGATGGCCATGTAGAAGAGCAGGCTGCGCACCCCCTCATCGCGCACCGCCGGATCGGGCGAGGCGGCGGCGACGAGGCCGATCAGCGCGTAACCGATGTTGCCGATCGAGGAATAGGCCATCAGCCGCTTGATGTTGCGCTGGCCGATGGCGGCAAAGGCGCCGAGGATCATCGAGCCGGCGGCGATGAGCCACACTACCTGCCCCCACTGCGCGCCGAGCTCGCCCAAGGGCTGCAGCAGCACGCGCGCCAGCAGCACGACCGCGGCGAGCTTCGGAGCGGAGGCGAAGAACGCGGTGACGGGGGTCGGCGCGCCCTCGTACACGTCCGGCGTCCACATGTGGAAGGGTACGGCCGAGATCTTGAAGGCGAGGCCCGCTAGGACGAAGACGAGGCCAACGACGAGGCCGAGCGAGGCCGCGTGCTCACCGGTGAGGGTGTCAGCCAAGCGGTCGAAATTCGTCGTGCCCGCAAAGCCGTAGAGCAGGCTCAGGCCGTAGAGCAGAAGGCCGGAGGCGAGCGCGCCGAGCACGAAGTACTTCAGGCCCGCCTCCGCAGAGCGTTCGGAGTCGCGGTTGAATGCGGCCAGGACATAGGCCGCGAGCGACTGCATCTCCAGCCCGAGATAGAGCGTCATCAGGTCATTCGCCGAGACCATCAACATCATGCCGAGGGCGGCGAAGAGGATCAGAACCGGATACTCGAACCGCGCGAGGTCACGGTCGGTCTCGTTGAAGTCGAGGGCAAGCATCAGGGAGAGCGCCGCGCCGATCAGGATCAGCACCTTGCCGAACCGCGCGAATGCGTCGCTGACGTACTGCCCCGCGAAGGCGGCGCCCTCACCCTGCCCGATCGTGAGCACCCCGGCGAGCACCAGCGCGCCGAGCACCGCCATGGTGACCGGGAAGAACATGTCCTGCCGCCGCGGCAGCACGCCAATGCCGAGGATGCCGAGCCCGGCGCAGGCCAGCACCAGTTCCGGCAGCGCAAGCGTCCAGTTCATCATCGGGCGAGAATCTCCGCCAGGCGCCGCGCGCCGCCGCCGACCGCCGCCTCATGCTGCTCGACGAGCGAGGCGACGCTGGCCTCGAAGAAAGAGAGGAAGGACTGGGGATAGATGCCCATCCAGAGCACGAGCAGGACCAGCGGCGCGAAGGTCGCGTATTCCCGCGGGCTCATGTCGAGCAGGGCACGGATGCTGTCGCGCGTGACGCGCCCGAAGGCGACACGCCAGTAGAGCCAGAGCATGTAGGCGGCGCTGAGGATCATGCCGAGCGCCGCGCCGAAGGCGAGCCAGAAGCTCACCCGCATCGCCGAAACGATGACCAGGAACTCGCCGACGAAGTTGGCCGTGCCGGGCAGCGCCACATTGGCCATCGAGAACAGCATGAACACGACGGCGAAGGCCGGCATCACCTTCGCCACCCCGCCGTACCGCGCGATGTCGCGCGAGTGGATGCGGTTGTAGAGCACGCCGACACAGAGGAAGAGCGCGGAGGAGACGATCCCGTGCGCGAGCATCTGGAACACCGCGCCGGAGAGGCCCTGGTGGTTGAAGGTGAAGATGCCGAGCGTGACGATGCCCATATGGGCGACGGAGGAGTAGGCGATCAGCTTCTTCATGTCCTCCTGCGCCAGGGCAACGTAGGAGGTGTACACGATGGCGATCACCGAGAGCGCGAAGATCAGCGGCGCAAGCTCCGCCGACGCTTGCGGGAAGAGCGGTAGGGACAGGCGCACGAAGCCGTAGCCGCCGAGCTTCAGCAGCACGCCCGCGAGGATGACGGAGCCCGCGGTCGGCGCCTCCACATGCGCATCCGGCAGCCAGGTGTGGACTGGCCACATCGGCACTTTCACCGCGAAGGCGGCGAAGAAGGCAAGGAACAGCCAGATCTGGAAGCGCGGCTCGACCCCCGCCTCGACCAGCGCCGCGATGTCGGTCGTACCAACGCGGTACCACAGGAAGATGATCGCAAGCAGCATCAGCAGGCTGCCCGCGAGGGTGTAGAGGAAGAACTTGAACGCGGCGTACACGCGCCGCTCACCGCCCCAGATCCCGATGATGAGGAACATCGGGATCAGCACCATCTCGAAGAACAGGAAGAAGAGCAGCAGGTCGGTGGCGCAGAAGAAGCCCACCATGGCGGCTTCGAGCACGAGGAAGGCCGCCATGTACTCGCGCACCCGAACCTCAACACTGTCCCAGGAGGCAAGGATGCAAAGCGGCGTCAGCAGGGTGCAGAGCAGCACGAACAGGACCGAAAGCCCGTCCACACCCATCCCGTAGGCCACGCCGTAGTCGGGCAGCCACTCCAGCCGCTCGACGAACTGCATCTCAGGCGAGGAGCGGTCGAAGCGGAACCAGAGGATCAGCGACAGGCCGAAGGTGATGAGACTGGTCCAGAGCGCCGTCCAGCGCGCGTTCGAGGCGACCACCTGCTCCTCGCCCCGCACGAAGGCGATGACGAGCGCACCGGCCAGCGGCAGGAACGTGATGAGCGAAAGGATCGGAAAGCCGGCGGCGTTCATCAGCGGGCGGTCCCGAGGAAGATGAGCGAGACGAACAGGACGAGGCCGATGATCATGGTGAAGGCGTAGTTCGCCACCCGGCCACTCTGGATCCGCGCGGCGCCGCGGGCGGCATCCACGGCCAGCACCGCCGCGCCGTTCGGGACGCCATCAATGATCCTCTGGTCGCCGACGCGGAAGGCGAGGCGCGAGAGGGCCAGGGTCGGGCGGACGAAGACCGCGCTGTACAGCTCGTCGAAGTACCACTTGTTCAGCAGGAACAGGTAGAGGCCGCGGAAGCTGGCGGCGA
The DNA here is from genome assembly GCA_019689515.1 of Acetobacteraceae bacterium. GTDB lineage: Bacteria > Pseudomonadota > Alphaproteobacteria > Acetobacterales > Acetobacteraceae > Caldovatus. The sequence continues at coordinate 3,841 of JADGHI010000135.1, forward strand.
GCCTCGCGGGCACGCCCGGAGCGAACATGTAGAGGATGTAGGCGAGCGCGATGCCCGCGATCCCGGCCACGGTCGGCGCGAGCGGCACCCAGGCGGGCACCTCGTGCATGTCGTGCAGGATGTGGTTGTCCGGCGCGTTGTGTATGGAGCCGGCCCAGAATGCCTGCCAGGCCTCGCCGATGAAGAAGGGCGAGAAGAGATAGCCGGTCACCACGGCGCCGGCGGCGAGCACCAGCAGGGGGACGAGCATCACGAGCGGACTCTCATGCACATGCTCCATCACCTCGTGGTCGGCCCGGGGCTCGCCATGGAAGACGAGGATCAGCAGCCGCCAGGAGTAGAAGGCGGTGAGGAAGGCGGCCGCGAGGCCGAGCGCGAAGGCCAGCATGCCCGTCGCGGAGTGAGAGGCGAAGGCGACCTCCAGGATCGCGTCCTTGGAGTAGTAGCCGGCAAAGATCGGGATTCCCGCAAGGGCGAGCGAGCCCACCCACATCACCGCGTAGGTCACGGGGATCTTCGTCCAGATCCCGCCCATCTTCCGGATGTCCTGCTCGTCGCTCATCGCGTGGATGACCGAGCCCGCGCCGAGGAAGAGCAGCGCCTTGAAGAAGGCGTGGGTGAAGAGGTGGAACATCGCCACCTGATAGGCGCCCACCCCCGCGGCGAAGAACATGTAGCCAAGCTGGGAGCAGGTGGAGTAGGCGATGATCCGCTTGATGTCGTTCTGCACGCAGCCCACGGTCGCCGCGAAGAACGCGGTCACGGCGCCGACCACCGTGACGATGGCGAGCGCGTTCGGCGCGTACTCGAACAGCGGCGACATCCGCGCCACCAGGAACACGCCGGCCGTCACCATCGTCGCGGCATGGATCAGGGCAGAGACCGGCGTCGGGCCCTCCATCGCGTCGGGCAGCCAGGTGTGCAGGCCGATCTGCGCCGACTTGCCGCAGGCGCCGAGGAAGAGCAGTACCGCGATCAGCTCGAGCACCGGCACGCCGAGGAAGCGGTCGCTGAGGTGCTGGTCCACGGCGCCAAAGATCGACGCGAATTCGAGGCTGCCAAAGGTCCAGAAGGTGAGCGCGACGCCAAGCATGAAGCACAGGTCGCCCACCCGGTTCACGACGAAGGCTTTGAGCGCGGCAGCGTTCGCGCTCTCCCGCTCGTACCAGTAGCCGATCAGCAGATAGCTCGCGAGGCCGACGCCCTCCCAGCCGAAGAAGAGCTGCACCAGGTTGTCCGCCGTCACCAGCATCAGCATCATGAAGGTGAACAGCGAGAGGTAGGCGAAGAAGCGCGGCTGCGTCGGGTCGTGCGCCATGTAGCCGACGCTGTAGAGGTGGATCAGGAAGGAGATGAAGGTCACCATCCCGACCATCACCGCGCTCAGCGTATCGTAGCGCAGGGCCCAGGACACCTCGAGCCCGCCCGCTGCGATCCAGGTGGTGATCGGCACCGTCGTCGGCTCGTGACCGAAGGCCACGGCGATGAAGGCGGTCACGCCGCAGACCGCCGCGAGTGCCATGCACACGACGGTGGTCCAGCGGGCGGCCACGGGCCCGGTCCAGCGGCCGAGGAAGCCGGAGATGCACGCCCCGAGGAGCGGGAAGAAGACGGCGCCGACGTACATGCCTCTGCTCGCTCAGCCCTTCAGGGTCGAGATCGCCTCGACCTCGATGCTGCCCTTGTTGCGGAAATAGATCACCAGGATGGCGAGGCCGATCGCCGCCTCCGCCGCCGCGACGGTGAGGACGAACATCGCGAACACCTGCCCCGTGAGGTCGCCCAACGCCGAGGAGAAGGCCACGAGGTTGAGGTTCACCGAGAGCAGGATCAGCTCGATCGACATCAGGATGACGATGACGTTCTTCCGGTTGAGGAAGATCCCGAAGACGCCGAGCACGAACAGGATCGCCGCGACGATGAGGTAGTGCGCAAGACCGATCGCCATCTCAGTGATGTCCCCCGCCATGGCCGTGGTGCTCCGGCTCGGGCAGCGCCTCCGGCTCCTCCGCCGGCGGCAGCGGCGGGCGCAGGATGCCGAGATCCTTGAGCCCTGCGCCGGTCGGAACCTGGCGCAGCACGACCGTTTCGCCCGGCACACGGGCGAGCTGCGCCGCGATGACCTGCCTGCGCGTGCCGGGCCGCTCGCGCAGCGTGAGAACGATTGCGCCGATCATCGCGATCAGCAGGATGACGCCCGCGGCCTGGAACAGCAGCACGTTGTCGGTGTAGAGGACCCGCGCCAGCGCCTCGGTGTTGCTGAGGCCCGCTTCGGCGCCCGGCTGCGGGTGCATCCGCAGCCCGCCCGCCTCCGGCGCCGGGGTCCATGCCCAGAGCACGAAGGCAAGCTCCAGGAACAGCACCAGGCCGACCGCGAAGCCGATCGGGGCGTAGCGCTGGAAGCCCTCGCGCAGCCGCGCGAAGTCCACATCCAGCATCATCACCACGAACAGGAACAGCACCGCGACGGCGCCGACATAGACGATGACCAGGATCATCGCGAGGAACTCGGCCCCCGCGATCAGGAACAGCCCGGCGGCGTTGAAGAAGGCGAGGATGAGGAACAGCACCGAATGCACCGGGTTGCGCGCGGTGACGACCATCGCCGCCGAGGCGACGAGCACGGCGGCGAAGACGTAGAAGGCGATGGCGGCGAGCATCCCGGCGGCCTCAGCGATAGGGCGCGTCGAGGCGCAGGCGCTCGGCGATCATCGGCTCCCAGCGATCGCCGTTCTCGAGCAGCTTCTCCTTCTGGTAGATCAGCTCCTCGCGCGTCTCGGTCGCGAATTCGAGGTTCGGCCCCTCGACGATGGCGTCCACCGGGCAGGCCTCCTCGCACATGCCGCAGTAGATGCACTTCACCATGTCGATGTCGTAGCGCGTGGTGCGGCGGGACCCGTCCTCGCGCGGCTCGGCCTCGATGGTGATGGCGAGCGCGGGGCAGATCGCCTCGCACAGCTTGCAGGCGATGCAGCGCTCCTCGCCGTTCGGGTAGCGGCGCAGCGCGTGCTCGCCCTTGAAGCGCGGCGAGAGGGGGTAGCGCTCATACGGATAGTCGAGCGTCACCGCCGGCTTCGTGAAGAAATACTTCAGCGTCAGCATCATGCCCGACAGCAGCTCGGAGAGCAGCATGCTGCGGGCGGTGCGATCGAGTACGGACATCTCTCTCACCTCGCGGCGGGGCACGGCGTGGCCCCGCCCATGGATGCGGTCCGGAGCGGATGGCGACGCGCGGCGGTCATGCCGGGAGCCAGCCGGTCAGCTTGAGCAGGGCCGCGGTCACGATCAGCCAGAACAGACTGAGCGGGAGGAACACCTTCCAGCCGAGCCGCATGAGCTGGTCGTACCGATAGCGCGGGAAGGTCGCGCGTACCCAGATGAAGAGGAAGACGAAGAACAGCGTCTTCAGGATGAACCAGACGACGCCCGGGATCCAGGTGAAGGGCTCGACATGCACCGGCGGCTGCCACCCGCCCATGAACAGGATCGTCGTCATCGCCGACATCAGCACGATGTTCGCGTACTCGCCGAGGAAGAACAGCGTGAACCCGATCGTGCTGTACTCGACGAAGAACCCCGCGACCAGTTCGCTCTCCCCTTCCGGCAGGTCGAAGGGGGCGCGGTTCGTCTCGGCCAGGGCCGAGATGAAGAACACCACGAACATCGGGAAGAGCGGGATGAAGAACCAGACCCGCTCCTGCGCGCGGACGATCTCGTTCAGGTTCAGCGAGCCGGCCCAGAGCAGCACGGTGACGAGGACGAAGCCGATCGAGACCTCGTAGCTCACCATCTGCGCCGCCGAGCGCAGCGCACCGAGGAAGGCGTACTTCGAATTGCTCGCCCAGCCGGCGATAATGATGCCGTACACGCCGAGCGAGGAGATCGCGAAGAGATAGAGGATGCCGACATTGATGTCGGCCGCCGCCCATCCATCGGCCACCGGGATCACCGCCCAGGCGATCAGCGCAAGGGTGACGGTGATCATCGGCGCGATGAGGAACAGCACCCGGTTCGCGCCGGCCGGGATGATCGTCTCCTTGAAGATCGCCTTCAGCGCGTCGGCGAAGGGCTGCAACAGACCGAAGGGCCCGACCACGTTCGGGCCTTTCCGGAGCTGCATCGCCGCCAGCACCTTACGCTCCGCCCAGGTGACGTAGGCGACGGCGATCAGCAGCGGCACCAGGATGGCGAGGGCGTGCGCGAAGGTGATGGCAACCTGGCCGGCGGGCGAGGCGAGGAAGGCATCCATGGTCCGACTCACTCCGCCGCGAGCTTAGCCTGCGCGGTGCCGCCATAGACGCGCGTGCACTCGGCCATGGTGTCCGACGCGCGGCTGATCGCATCCGCCTGGTAGTAATTCGTGATGGGGAGGGCGAAGGGGCTCTCGCCCATCGCGGCCGGATCGCCGGCGGGGCCGGTGGTGTCCGTCGCGCCCCGGCGCTGCAGCGTCTCAAGCGTCCCGAATACGGGATTCGCCTGCACCAGCCGCTCGCGCACCGTGGAGAGGTCATCGTAGGGCAGGCGCTTGCCGATACCCTCGCTGAAGGCGCGGATGATCTTCCAGTCCTCGCGGGCCTCGCCGGGGGCGTGGACCGAGAACTGGCCGCGTTGCACCCGGCCCTCGGTGTTGACGTAGGTTCCGTCCTTCTCCGTGTAGGCCGCGCCGGGCAGGATCACGTCCGCGCGCGACGCCGCGCGGTCGCCGTGGTGGCCCTGATAGATCACGAAGGTCGAGGGCGGGATGCGCGCCGGGTCGAACCCGTCCGCGCCGAGGAGCCACAGCGCGTCCACGTCCCCCGACAGCATCGCCGCGAGGTCCTTGCCCCCCTCC
>JADGHI010000136.1 GCA_019689515.1 Acetobacteraceae bacterium
GTGTAGGGAAAAGGCGGGGGGCGGGCAAGCCGCCCCGGGGCGGATGCGGCGGGCGGCCTGCCGCGCCGCTCGCTGCGGTCAGACCAGGACCTTCCCCTCGTCCGTTACGCCCTTGGCGCCGCCCTCCTGCCCCGGGCCAAGGATCATCTGGTTGTGCGGGGCGCCGGAGGGGATCATCGGGAAGCAGTTCTCCTCCTTGTCCACGCAGATGTCGGCGATGACGGGCCCGTCCACCGCCAGCATCTCGCGGATCACGCGGTCGAGGTCGTCCGGCGTCTCGGCGCGCAGGCCGACCGCGTGGAAGCTCTCGGCGAGCTTGATGAAGTCGGGCAGGGCGGCGGAGTAGCTCTCGCTGTAGCGGCCGCCGTGCAGCAGCTCCTGCCACTGCCGCACCATGCCCATGTACTCGTTGTTGAGGATGAACACCTTCACCGGCAGCCGGTACTGCGCGAGGGTCCCCATTTCCTGGATGTTCATCAGGATCGAGGCCTCGCCGGCGATGTCGATCACCAGCGCATCCGGATGGGCGATCTGCGCGCCGATCGCCGCCGGCAGCCCGTAGCCCATGGTGCCGAGGCCGCCGCTGGTCATCCAGCGGTTCGGCTTCTCGAAGCCGAAGAACTGCGCGGCCCACATCTGGTGCTGGCCGACCTCGGTCGTGATGAAGGTCTCGCGCCCCAGCTCCTTGGTGATCTCGTAGAGCCGCTTCACCGCGTGCTGCGGCTTGATGATCCGGCCCTCCTGCCGGTAGCGCAGGCAGTCCTTCGCGCGCCACTCGTCGATCTGGCGCCACCAGCGGGTCAGCGCCGACTTGTCCTGCGGCGTCGGGTCCGCCTTCCAGGCCTCGATCAGCGCGGCGAGCACGCGGCCCGCATCGCCCACGATCGAGACGTCCACCTTGACGTTCTTGTTGATCGAGGACGGGTCGATGTCGGCGTGGATCTTCTTCGAGCCCGGCGAGAAGTGCGCGAGGCTGCCCGTCACCCGGTCGTCGAACCGCGCGCCGACGTTCAGCATCACGTCGCAGCCATGCATCGCCAGGTTGGCCTCGTAGAGGCCGTGCATGCCGAGCATGCCGAGGAATTGCGGGTCGCTCGCCGGGAAGGCGCCGAGCGCCATCAGCGTCGTCGTGCAGGGCATGCCGGTCATGCGCACGAACTCGGTCAGCAGCCGGCTCGCCTCGGGCCCGGAGTTGATCACGCCGCCACCCGCGTAGAGCACCGGCCGCTCGGCGCGCTTGAGCAGCGCGACGGCGCGGCGGATCGCCTCCGCGTCCGGCTCGGTCTGCGGGCGATAGCTGCGGTGCGGCTCGGCCGGCGGATCCGTGTAGGGACCAGTGCCGATCAGGATGTCCTTCGGCAGGTCGATCACCACCGGCCCCGGCCGGCCGCTCTTCGCGACGTAGAACGCCTCGTGCACCGTCGCGGCGAGCTTGCGGATGTCCTTGACCAGGTAGTTGTGCTTCGTCGCCGGCCGCGTGATGCCGGTGGTGTCGGCCTCCTGGAAGGCGTCGTTGCCGATCAGGTGGGTCGGCACCTGGCCGGTGAGGCAGACCACGGGGATGGAATCCATCAGCGCGTCGGTCAGCCCGGTGACGGCGTTGGTCGCGCCGGGACCGCTGGTGACGAGCACCACGCCCACCTTGCCGGTGGAGCGCGCATAGCCCTCCGCCGCGTGCACCGCGGCCTGCTCGTGGCGCACCAGCACATGGCGGATCGCGTTCTGGTGGAACAGCGCGTCGTAGAGCGGAAGGACCGCGCCGCCGGGATAGCCGAAGATGACCTCTACGCCCTGCTCCTTCAGCGCGCGCAGGACGATCTCGGCGCCCGTCATGGTGCGGGCGTCGGCGGCGGTCGCGGGAGCGTTGGCGGACATGGGGGTGTTCCGGCTTTCCTCGAAACGGCGTCCGGCCGGGACGGTCCCCGGCCGGTGATGGCTGGCTTACCCCCCTTGCTGCGCTGCGTCAACGGCGACCATCAATAAATCGCAAGATTTGCTGCCAATGGCTTTCCGAAAATTGCTCAAGACCAGCGAATCGCGCATGGATCGTATGCGTGTCGGTCGGGGCGGCCAGCGGGTGATGGCGGAACCAGGTCGCCTGCCGCTTGGTGTACTGCCCCATCGCCAGCACCGCCCGCCGCCCGGCCTCCTCAAGCGAGATCCGCCCGGCGAGATGGGCGGCCAGTTCCGGCACGCCATGCGCCCGCATCGCCGGCAAGGCCGGATCGAGGCCGAGCGCGAGCAGAGCCCGCACCTCCTCCAGCGCGCCCGCCGCCAGCATCGCCTCCCAGCGCGCCGCGATGGCCGCGCGCAGCGCCGGGCGCGGAGGATCGAGCAGCAGCGCGGCGAAGCGCCAGGGTGCCGGGCCGGTCGCCCTCCCCTCGCGCTGCCAGGCGGCGAGGCCGCGGCCGGTGCCGCGCCAGACCTCGAAGGCCCGGGCGATCCGCTGGCTGTCGGAGGGCCGCAGCCGCGCCGCCGTCTCCGGGTCCTCCGCCGCGAGGCGCGCATGGAGGGCCGCCGGACCGAGTTCGGCGAGCAGCCGGCGCGCCTCCGCCCGCGCCTCGGCGGGGACCGGGGGGATCTCGGCGAGGCCCACGGTCAGGGCGTGGAAGTAGAGCCCGGTGCCGCCGCACAGGATCGGCAGCAGCCCCGCCGCCTGCGCGGCCTCCATCTCGGCGAGCGCCGCGCCGCGCCACCAGGCGACGCTCGCCGCCTCCGCCGCCGGGCGCACGCCGTAGAGGCGGTGCGGGGCACGCGCCTCCTCCTCCGGCGTCGGGCGCGCGGTCAGGATGCGCAGCTCGCGATAGAGCTGCATCGAGTCCGCGTTGATCACCACGCCACGGAGACGTTCCGCCAGCGCCAGGGCCAGCGCGGACTTGCCGCTCGCCGTCGGCCCGGCGATCAGCAGCGCGAAGGGAAGTTGTTGATCGCCCATGCCGGCGCGGGCATACCCCCGCCCGCATGACGCCCCAAGTCCTCACCCTGATTGCGCCGCCCGGCGGACTCTCCGCTGCGCGGCTTGCCCTGGCGCGCGACGCGCTGCGCGCCCTCGGCGCGGAAACCGGCGCGTCGGACTGGCTGGCGCCGGAGGAGGCCGCGGACCTCCCCTTCGCCGGCCTCGCCGCCGAGCAGGCCGCCGCCGCGGCGCGGCAGGCGCTGTCCGCGGACGACGCTCCAGGGGTGGACGCCATCGCGCAGGCCGCCGAGGGCCGGCGCAAGCGCCTGCTGCTGGCCGACATGGACAGCACCATCGTCACCACCGAGACGCTCGACGAGCTCGCCGCCTATGCCGGCCTCAAGGACCGCATCGCGGAGATCACCCGCCGCGCGATGAACGGCGAGCTCGACTTCCGCGCCGCGCTGCTGGAGCGCGTGGGGATGCTGGCAGGGCTGCCGCTCGACGCTCTCGAGCGCACCTGGGAGGCTACGGAGATGATGCCTGGGGCGCGGGAGCTGGTCGCGACCATGCGCGCGCATGGCGCGCACTGCGTGCTGGTCTCCGGCGGCTTCACCTTCTTCACGAGCCGCGTCGCCCGGACGCTCGGCTTCGACGAGCACTACTCCAACACGCTGCTCGACGACGGCAAGGCGCTGACCGGACGCGTCGCCGAGCCGATCCTCGGCCGCGACGCCAAGCTCGCCACGCTGAAGCGCATCGCCGCGGAGCGGGGCCTGCCGCTGAGCGCGACACTCGCGGTGGGCGACGGGGCGAACGACCTCGACATGCTCACCGCCGCGGGGCTCGGCGTGGCGTTCCACGCCAAGCCGATCGTCGCCGCCGCCGCCCGCGCGCGGGTGGACCACACGGACCTGCGCGCGCTGCTGTTCGCGCAGGGCTACCGGGCGAGCGACCTGCGCGCCTGAAGAGGCGGACGGAGCCGCGGTCAGTTCAGTCGCAGCTCCTTGATGTGGCGCGGGTCGGGCTTCAGCTCGCCCTTCTCGACCTTCTTCACGATCTCCGTCAGCGCCGCGTTGGCCGGCGTCGCGACGCCGACCTCCTTCGCCTTCTCGACGACGAAGCCGTTGAGGAACTCGATCTCGGTCCGCCGGCCCTTCACCATGTCCTGGCCCATGGAGGGCCGGTGCGCGCCGCCGCCGGGCTTGCGGGCCTCGGCCAGCCGGTGCTCGTCATAGACGCGCTTCGCCTCCGGATCGCCCTCGCCGGCGCGGGCGATGATCTCCGGGTCGAGGTGGTGGATCTCCTCCAGCGCGTAGCCCAGCGCCTGGCCGGTGCGGATCGCCTCCGACCCCAGCCGCGCGGTGAAGTGGCGCAGCGTGTCGTCGAGCAGGATGTCGCGGCTGATCAGCCCGGTGCAGGCAGAGAGGCCGTTGGCCATCGCGTTGGTCACCAGCTTCGACCAGCGCTCGCCCCAGAGATTCTCCGTCACCTTCGTCGAATCCGAGAGCCCCACCAGCCGCGCCACCTCCTTCGCGCGGTCGGTGATGCGCCCGTGCACCTCGCCGACGCGGAAGACGGTGTGCGCGGCACCGCCCTTGCCCGCGGCGCGCCTCACATGGCCGGGCTCCACCAGCTCCACCGTGATCGAGCTCGCGATCGCGCCGAGCGTCTTGCCCCAGCCGACGATGCCCGCGATCGTCTCCTCGTTGATGCAGTTCTGCAGCGAGACGACGAAGCCGCCCGGCGAGAGGTACTGCTTCATCATCGCCGTCGCCCAGGCCGTGTCGTAGCTCTTCATGCACATGAAGAGGATGTCCACCGGCGCCTCCTTGGCGAGGCCCTGGACCTCCGTCAGGTGCAGCGCGCGCACGGGCACCGTGAACTCCGGCACGTCGCGCAGATGGGTGATGCGCAGGCCCTTGGCGCGCATCGCCTCGACGTGCTCGGGCCAGGGGTCGATGAAGGTCACGTCCTCGCCGGCCTGGACCATGTGCGCGCCGGCATAGCCGCCGACCGCGCCGGCGCCGAAGATTGCGATGCGGGGTTTCATGCGACGTCTCCTGCGCGACGAGGCTCGTGCCAGCCGGTCATCGGCCGCCCGGACCGGTTGGCGCCATCGCCGCGGAACTTTCCACGCCTCGAGGCGAAGCGCAAACCTCCCTCAGGACGGAGCATGAGCGGCGGAGCGCACGGCCGTGAGCCCTAGCCGGGCCACTGCGCCCCCCCTTCTCATTCCGGCGCAAAGACGGCCGCCGGGCGGGACCACCGCCTCCGCACCGCCACCGCTCGCCTCACGCGCGCGCCGGCAGCGGCGGCTTGCGTGCCACCAGCATCACGTCCATCGGCCCGGCGTTGCGCGGCAGCGGGCGGATCGCGGTGGCGAGCTGAGCGAGCAGGTAGCCGGCGGTGAGGCTCAGATGCCAGCGCCAGCGCGGGCGGAAATACGGCCCCTCGTCGGACGGCGTGACCGGGGAGAGCCGTGCCATCCAGTGGATCAGGCCCTGGTGGAGCGTCGGCGGCAGGCGTTCGATCGCCACCGGGTCGAGGCCGAGCACGCGGGCCAGGGCGGCGAAGGCTCGCTCGTTCCACCACGACAGATGATGCGGCGGGGCGTTCAGCACGAAATTCGGCACCCGTGTGATCGCGGAGGGCCAGAGCGGCGCGACCAGGATCAGCAGCCCGCCGGGGCGGAGGCAGCGCAGCATCCCCTCCGCCAGGGCGCGCGGCTCGGCGACGTGCTCGATCACCTGGAAGGCGCAGACCACGTCGTAGGCCTCCGAGTGGTGCGCGGCATGGTCCTCGACGGTCTCGGCGCGGATGCCCTCCGCGCCGAGATACTCCCCGGCATGCGGGTCGAGGCCGACATAGTGCGCGCCCTCCGGCAGGTGCCGGGCGAAAGCGGCGCTGCCGGCGCCGATCTCCAGCACCCGGTCGCCGGGCCGGACATGCGCCGCGGCGGCCCGGTACTCCACGCGCTCGCCGGCGGTGCGGCCGATCTTCGCGTGCACCTGCCAGTAGCGGTAGAAGCCACCGTAGAAGGCGGCGTCGCCCTCGACGCGCGGGTGGAAGAACATCAGGCCGCAGGGCGAGCGGTAGAGGCCGATGCGCGGCCCGTCGCGCCGCATCGGCGTCGGCGCCACGCCGTGGGAGTAGCGCCAGAGGTCGTGCAGCAGCCGCGCGGAGAGGGTCTGCACCCGTTCCTCCGCCGGCTCCCCGGTGATCGGGCAGGCCGGCATCATGGTCGTGGCGGACATCGGCAGCTCAGCCTGCATGCATGAAGCGCCGCGCGACGCGCACCGCGTCCGGGCCCTCGACCTCGTATTCCACATGCCGCCAGCGGATCCGGCGGGTGCGGAGGCTCGCCCAGAACAGTGCGCAGAGGAAGGCCTCGGCGAGCGGCGGCAGCAGCGCGATCAGCAATTGGCGCGCGCTTCCGCCCGGCGGGTCCTGCACGCCGATCCGCCGCCCGACCAGCGTCATCACCCGCCAGCGCACCACGCCACAGGCGGAGATCACGGCGAGCAGCGCCACCGCGACGGGCGATCCGGGCACCGCCAGCGCCGCCAGCCACAGCCAGGAGACCAGCGCCACGTGCACCGACGCCGCGGTCCCCCACCACCAGGCCGGGCGGTAGAGGTGGATGAGCTGCAATTGCCGCCGCATGAAGGCGAAGACGCCGCGCGCGGAGCCCTCCGTCGGCGTCGGCAGCAGCAGAGCGCGGCGGGTCAGGACCGGCAGGCCCAGCTCCGCCGCCCGCCCGCCGATCGAGAGATCGTCGGACAGCGCCCGGTCCAGGAGGCGCGGCAGGTCGAGCTCGGCCAACGCGCGCGGCGCGATCGCCAGCGACCCGCCCCAGACCACGCGCAGCCGCCTGAGCTTGGGCATCAGCGCAATGGTCCGGTCGAACCAGGCGACGAGCTGCGGCACCGGCCCCGCGCGGTCGAGCAGGGGCCAGCGATAGCCGGTGACCAGCGCCACCTCGCCGGTCAGCACCGGCGTGGCGAGGGCGGAGAGCCACCAGGGCTGCGGCCGGATGTCGGCGTCGAGCAGCACCAGGCACGCATCCTGCCCATCCAGCCGCGCCAGGGCGGCGATCAGGTTGGTGTTCTTCTGCGCCCGCCGCTCGGAACGGCCGGCGACCACCACCTCCACCGGGAAGGGCAGCATCGGCGCGAGCGCGCGAGCGCGGCCGGCCGCCGGGTCGTCCTCCGATTCCACGGCAACGAGCAGCCGGCGCGGCCGCAGCGACTGCGCCGCCAGCGCACCGAACAGCGCCTCCAGCCCCGGCACCGCGCCGGTGAGCGGCAGGATGAGCGTGACGGGACCGGTCTCGTGCCGCACGGGCAGGCGCAGGCGGCGTATGTGCAGCACCGCGAGCCCTGCCCAGAACAGCGCGTGCAGCAGCGCGGCGCCGCCGGCGATCAATGCTTCGGACCAGGCAGGCATCGGGCGGGTCGCTATGCCTCGCCGACCGGGAAGCCGGAGCGCCGCCGGCGACGGCCGGCGACGCTCACGCCGTGCACCCCTCGTCGCGCAGCAGCGCCTCCACGGCCTCGCGCGGGACGTCGGAGGCGGTGAAGGCGTCGCCGGGCCGGCGCAGCAGCACGAAGCGCAGCGCACCGTCGCGCGCCTTCTTGTCCTTGGCCATCCGCGCCAGCAGCGCCGCGGCGGAGAAGCGGCGCGGCAGGTCGGCGAGGCGCGCCGGCAGGCCGCAGGCGCGGAGATGCTCCATCACCCGCCCCGGCAGCTCCTGCGCGCAATGGCCGAGCCGCGCCGACAGCGCCGCCGCCAGGCCGAGCCCGACCGCCACCCCCTCGCCGTGGAGCAGCGCGCTGCCGTAGCCGCACTCCGCCTCCAGCGCGTGGCCGAAGGTGTGGCCGAGATTGAGCAGGGCACGGCCACCCTCGGCGCTCTCCTCGCGCTCGTCCTCGGCGACGACGGCCGCCTTCAGCCGGCAGGACTCCAGCACCGCATGGGCCTGCGCCGCGCGGTCGCCGGCGACCACCGCGGCGCCGTGCGCCTCGCACCAATCCCAGAGCGGGCCCTGCAGCAGCCCGTGCTTCGCGACCTCCGCATAGCCGGCGCGCAGCTCGCGCGGCGGCAGCGTGGCCAGGGTGTCGGTGTCGGCCAGCACAAGGCGCGGCTGGTGGAAGGCACCGACCAGGTTCTTGCCCGCGGCGAGGTTCACCCCGGTCTTGCCGCCGACGCTGGAATCCACCTGGGCGAGCAGGGTCGTCGGCACCTGCACGAAGGGCAGGCCGCGCATCGCCACCGCCGCGGCGAAGCCGGCGAGGTCGCCCACCACACCGCCGCCGAGCGCGATCACCGTCGTCCGCCGATCAATCCCGGCGGCGAGCAGCCGTTCCAGCACGGATTGCAACCGGGAGAAGTCCTTGCTCGCCTCGCCGGGCGGCACCGCGATCTCCGCGGCAACGGCGATGCCCGCCTCCTCCAGCCCCGCGCGCAGGGTCGGCAGGTGCAGCGCGGCCACCGCCTCGTCGGTCACGATCGCGACGCGGCGCGCCGGCAGCACCGGCGCGATCCGGCCACCGGCCCGGGCCAGCAGCCCCTCGCCCACGAGGATGTCGTAGCCGCGCTCGCCCAGGCCGACGCGCAGGCGCTGCGGCGGGCGGTGCGCCTCCAGCGCCTCGGCGACCCGGCGGGTGGTGGTTTCGGGGCTCTCGTCGGTGCAGTTCACCACAATGTCGGCCTCAGCGTAGAAGGGGTGGCGGCGCTTCATCAGGCCCTCGAGCACCTCTGTGGGGT
>JADGHI010000137.1 GCA_019689515.1 Acetobacteraceae bacterium
TTGTGTATATGAGACAGCCCGCCCGCCCGCCGGCCTGCCAGGGGAGCGGCCGGCGGGCCTTTCCTCCGCCCTCCAGGAGACAGCTCCGCCGATGCAGCGCCTGCTCCTCGGCATAGACCGGTTGAGCACCGTCATCGGCCAGACCTTCGCCTGGTCGATCCTGGTGCTGACCGCGGTCGTCGTCTACGAGGTCGTCGCCCGCTACGTCTTCCGCGCGCCGACCACCTGGGGCTACGACGCCTCCTACATGCTCTACGGCACGCTGTTCATGATGGCCGGCGCCTACACGCTGAGCCGCAACGGGCATGTGCGCGGCGACTTCCTCTACCGCATGATGGCGCCGCGCCGGCAGGCGATGCTCGACCTGGTGCTCTACTTCCTGTTCTTCTTCCCCGGGATCTTCGCCTTCATGATCTCGGGCTGGCACTACTTCCTGGAGAGCTATCTCCAGAACGAGCGGACCATGTTCAGCCCGTCGGGACCGGTGATCTGGCCGTTCAAGTTCCTCATCCCGCTCGTCGGCTTCCTGCTGCTGCTCCAGGGTCTCGTCGAGGTGGTGCGCTGCGTGCAGTGCATCCGCGACGGCCAATGGCCGCAACGCCTGCACGACGTGGAGGAGCTGGAGGCGCGCATCCTCGCCGAGGCCGAGGCGGCGCGCGAGGCGGACCAGCCGGGCGCGGCGCTGGCCGGGCACGCGCGCGGCGCGACCCGCGGCCCCTCGCCGCTGCACGAGCGCGCCGGCGACCAGCAGGACGGACGTTAGGTAGGAAGCCCCACGACGATGAGCGACGCCGCGCTCGGCCTCACCCAGCTGGGGCTGTTCCTGTTCTTCATCCTCCTCGGCTTCCCGATCGCCTTCACGCTGATGGCGATGGGGCTGTTCTTCGGCTATCTCGGCATGGGAGAGCGCGTCTTCGACCTGCTGGTGCAGCGCACCTACGCGGTGATGGCGAACGACGTGCTGATCTCCGTCCCGCTCTTCGTCTTCATGGGCTACATCATCGAGCGGGCGAACATCCTCGACCGGCTGTTCCGGTCGCTCCAGATGGCGAGCGGCAACATCCCGGGCTCGCTCGCGGTGGCGACGCTCGCCACCTGCGCGCTCTTCGCGACCGCCACGGGGATCGTCGGGGCGGTGGTGACGCTGATGGGCCTGCTCGCCTTCCCGGCGATGCTGCGCGCGGGCTACGACGTGCGCCTCGCCGCGGGCGTGACCTGCGCCGGAGGGTGCCTCGGCATCCTGATCCCGCCCTCGGTGATGCTGATCCTCTACGGCGCGACCGCGGGCGTGTCGGTGGTGCAGCTCTACGCGGCGGCCTTCATCCCCGGCGTGATGCTGGCGGTTCTCTACATCGCCTACGCGGTGGGCGTGGCGGTCGTGAGCCCCTCCAAGGCGCCGCGGCTGCCGCCGGAGGAGGTGAACGTGCCGATGGCGCGGATCCTGCTCGCCCTCCTCACCTCCTTCTTCCCGCTGGCACTGCTGATCGCGGCGGTGCTCGGCGCGATCCTCATGGGCCTCGCCACGCCGTCGGAGGCGGCGGCGATGGGCTCGCTCGGCGCGATCCTGCTGGCGATCGTCTACCGCGCCTTCTCCTGGGACAAGCTGAAGGAGAGCGTGTACCTCACGGCGAGGACCAGCGCGATGGTGTGCTGGCTGTTCGTCGGCTCCTTCATCTTCTCCTCGGTCTTCGGCTACCTCGGCGGGCAGCAGCTGGTGGAGGAATTCGTCAAGGGGCTGCCGCTCAACCAGTTCACCTTCATGCTGCTGGCGCAGGCGATCATCTTCGTCCTCGGCTGGCCGCTGGAGTGGACGGAGATCATCGTGATCTTCGTGCCGATCTTCCTGCCGCTGCTCGACGACTTCAACGTCTCGCCGCTGTTCTTCGGCGTCCTGATCGCGCTGAACCTGCAGACCAGCTTCCTCAGCCCGCCGGTGGCGATGGCGACCTTCTACCTCAAGGGCGTGGCCCCGCGGCACGTGCGGCTCGAGGACATCTTCGCCGGCGTCATGCCGTTCATCCTCATCGTCGTGTTCTGCATGCTCTGCGTCTATTTCTTCCCCGGCCTCGTCACCTGGCTGCCGGACCAGCTCTACGGCTACACGCCGTCGGCCGACGCGCCGCCGGTGCAGCTCGACGCCACACCGCAGGGCGGCTTCCAGGAGGAAGAGGCGGTGCAGCTCCCGTCGCTGAATTAGCGCCGGCTCGGCGGGGCGACGGAGAGGCGGATGACGGCATCCATGGCGGATCGGCCCGCGGCGCGGCGCCGGGTGGCGACGGCGCCTTCCGAAACCGGCGCGGCGGGGTGGCTCGCCGAGGCGCTGGTGACCGGCAACCCCCTGGCGCCGCTGCCGGAGGCGCTCGCCCCGCGTACAGTGCGGGGGGGTGAGCGGCTGGCCCTCGCGGTGCTCGAGGAAGCGGGGCTGACGGCCTGTGGGGTCCGCGTCGCACCCGGCCCGGGCGGCGGAGGGCGGCGCCCCGTGGCGGGGCCGATGATCGAATCCCGGCTGCTGCCCGATGGCGCCTCGATCGCCCTGCCGACGCTGCGCCATGTCGTGGCCACGGCGGCGGTCGTGGGAGTGCTCGCCCGAGACCTTCCGCCCCTGCGCCGGGGCGTGCCGGAGGACGCGCCGGAATTCTCCGCGCTGCATCCGGCAATCGATGTGGGGGCCAGCCGGTTCCGGGATCCGCCCCGCACGGCGGCGCTCCTCGCGGCGGATCTCGGCGGGCTTGGCTTCGTCGTGGCCGGGCGCGGGGCCGCCGTCCCGCCCGACGGCGGCGGCGGTGGGCCGGTGGTGCTGGAGCCGGCCGGAGGGCCAGGGCGGCCGCGGGGCCGGCGTGGCGGCGGCATCTCCGCGTCCGAAGCCGCGCCGGTGGTGGACCTGCTCGCGGCCCTCGTGCCCGCGGCGGCCGCGGCGCGTCGGCTGGGCGGGCTGCCCGCCGGCGCGATCCTGGTGGCCGCGGGCCTGTCGTCGCCGATCACGCCGGAGCCTGGGATGCTCCTGCGCGCGCGGTTCGGGCCAGGCTTCGGCCGGGTGACCGTCACTTTCGCGTGAACTAAGTCCGGGCGAGGACGGCCGCAGGCCCGCCGCCCATACGCAGGCCAATAGCCCGAACGGCGTCCTCCGCAATATTCGCCTTTTCACGGGACCCGAATCGGGCAAAGGAATTGCGGTCGTCGAGAATTCGGCGAGAGTCGGTCCGTCAGTGGCCGCCTCTCGGCACGGGCCGCTGGCGGCGTCGCACGACAAGGCGACGCATAACAACGATAAGGTAGGGCAGGAACGGACGTCATGGCGACACAGGTCCCGACCGCGGTCGCGGAGAACCGTCCGATGACGCGCGAGGAGCGCAAAGTCATCGTCGCCTCTTCGTTGGGCACCGTCTTCGAGTGGTACGATTTCTACCTCTACGGATCGCTGGCGGCGATCATCGGCGTGAAATTCTTCGGCCAGTTCCCGGAAACCACGCGCAACATCTTCGCCCTGCTGGCCTTCGCCGCGGGCTTCCTGGTGCGGCCATTCGGAGCGCTGATCTTCGGCCGGCTCGGGGACCTGGTGGGACGGAAGTACACCTTCCTCATCACCATCATGATCATGGGCACCTCGACCTTCCTGGTCGGCCTTCTGCCCACCTCGGCCGATATCGGCATCGCCGCCGCGATCATCCTGATCGCGCTGCGCCTGCTGCAGGGCCTCGCACTCGGCGGCGAATACGGCGGCGCCGCCACCTACGTGGCGGAGCACGCGCCGCAGAACAGGCGCGGCTTCTACACCTCCTGGATCCAGACCACTGCGACGGCCGGGCTCTTCCTCTCGCTGCTCGTGATCCTGTTCACGCAGCAGATCCTCGGCAACGAGGCATTCGCCGCCTGGGGCTGGCGCGTGCCGTTCCTGATCTCGATCGTACTGCTCGGCATCTCCGTCTGGATCCGGCTGAAGCTCGAGGAAAGCCCCGCCTTCGTCCGGATGAAGGCGCAGGGCACGCAGTCCAAGGCGCCGCTGTCGGAGGCCTTCGGCCAGTGGCGCAACGCGCGGGTCGCGCTGCTCGCCCTGCTCGGCCTGGTCGCCGGCCAGGGCGTGGTCTGGTACACGGGCCAGTTCTACGCGCTGTTCTTCCTGCAATCCATCCTCAAGGTGGAAAATTATACCGCGAACCTGCTGGTGGCCTGGTCGCTGGTTCTCGGCACCGGCTTCTTCGTGGTCTTCGGCTGGCTCTCGGACAAGATCGGCCGCAAGCCGATCATCCTGGGCGGCTGCCTGCTCGCGGTCCTCACCTACTTCCCGCTGTTCCAGGCGCTGACGGCAACCGCGAACCCGGCCCTCTACCAGGCGCAGCAGTCGGTCAGGGTGGCGGTCAGCGCGCATCCGGAGAACTGCTCCTTCCAGTTCAACCCGACGGGCACGGCGCAGTTCACCTCTCCCTGCGACATCGCCAAGGCGACGCTCGCGCGGCTCGCCGTCACCTACACGCAGGAGGATGCGCCGCCCGGCGTCATAGCCTCGGTGCGCGTGGGCGACCGGGTGATCCAGGCCTTCGACGCCTCAACCCTCACCCCGCAGGAGCGCGCGGCGCAGACGGCGCGCTTCAACCGCGAGCTGGCCGAGGCGGTCACGGCCGCGGGCTACCCGCCGGCCGCGAACCCCTCCGTGGTGCGGATGTCGCATCCCTTCGACATCGCCCGGCCGCAGGTCGCCACCGTCATCGGCATCCTGTTCATCCTGGTGCTCTACGTCACCATGGTCTATGGGCCGATCGCGGCGGCGCTGGTCGAGCTGTTCCCGACGCGCATCCGCTACAGCGCCATGTCGCTGCCCTACCACATCGGCAATGGCTGGTTCGGCGGCCTGCTGCCGGCCACCTCCTTCGCCATCGTGGCCCAGACCGGCGACATCTACGCCGGCCTCTGGTACCCGATCGGCGTCGCCCTGATGACGGTGATCGTCGGCCTGATCTTCATTCCGGAGACCAGGAAGCGCGACATCTTCGCCGCGGATGAGGCCAGGAGTGCGGCGGTGCCGGCGGGCGCGCTGGGCGCCGGCCCGGCGAAGGCGGTCGGCTCCTGACGCGACGGCTGGACGGGGCGGGCCCCGCAGCATACCGCAGGTCCGGCACGGCGGCCCCCACTCTAGAGGTCGAGGATCCGGCGCGGCTCCGCCCGCCCGCGCAGCAGATCCAGCAGCGCCAGCAGGTTGCCGCGGAACCGGCCGAAGCGGTCCACCTCCGGCTCCGGTGCGAAGGAGCGCAGGGCGTTGATCGCGCAGTGGCGTAGCGCGCTCGGGATGGCGTGGCTCCAGGGAAAGCTGCCCTTGCGCGCGAGGTAGATCGGATTGACCACCTGGCTGTAGCCGAGCCGGAGGCCCGGCGTGCGCGCCGACTTCACGCCGAGATGCACGCCGCGCGCGCCCGCGAGCCGCAGGATCGCGCCGCCGCTCAGCGCGGCGAGGCGGCGGGTGAAGTCGATGTCCTCGTACCAGGCATAGAGCGGCAGTGCCTCGTCGAAGCGCAGGCCGTGCGCGCGCACCGGCGCGAGGCGGATCGCCATGTTGCAGCCATAGCCGTTGAAGTGCGGCGTGGTGGCGAGCGGATCGGCGGGGCGTGGGTCGCGCGCGAGGATCGCGCGGCCTTCCTCGACCGGGATGCCCGGCCCCTTCGCGCCATCGGCGACGACATGGCCCGTGGCGACGACGCAGTCGGGCCGCGCCACCATCACCGATTCGAGCACGGCGAGGTAATCGGGCGCAGGCAGGAAGTCGTCGTCGAGGAACAGCACCACGTCGCAGTCCGGCCCGGCAGCGTCGAGGATGACGTTGCGCTGGCGCGGCAGCCCGGCCTCCGAGCGGAGGAAGGTAATCTCCGGATGCGCCTCGGGCAGCGATGCGACGTCCTCCGGCCCGACATGGCAGACCAGCACGCGGTCCGGCGTGCGACTCTGGCGGGCGAGTTCGGCGAGCGTCTCTGCGAGGATCGCCGCGCGGCCGCGCGTCGCGATGCCTATGGCGATGCGGAGGCGGCTCATACCGGCTGCTCGCGTGGCGTGGGTTCGAGCGGCGCGAGCGTGCGGCCGGACGCCGCCTCCTCGCCCGCGAGCAACCCGGCGAGCCGTCCGCGCAGCGTCGCGGCGTAGTAGGTGAACTCCAGCCGGCGCAGGCGCAGCGCGGCGAGAGCCATGCCGCCGAGCGGGCGCACCAGGAAGCGCAGCCACACCCCGGCCGAGGGCGCATGCCGGCGCAGCACCAGCCCGAAGCCGGCGCCGTAGAGCGCGGCGCGCTCCACCGCGACCGGCGTCAGCCGCTTGTCGGGATGGACGATGCGCTGTTCGAAGTCGTAACGCGCCGCGTGGCCCGCGCGGACCGCGCGCGCGACGAGGTCGTTGCCCTCGCCCGAGCCGAAGCGCGTGCCCGGGCCGAGCCGCTCGTCGAAGCCGCCGAGGGCGAGGGCGAGGTCGCGGCGCAGGAACAGGTTGAACTCGATGACGCTGGTCCAGAGCGTGTCGAGCGTGATCGGCCCGCTCTCCTCCCGCCAGCGGCCGGAGCCGAGGCCGCCTGTGGGCGATTCCGCCGGCCCGGTCAGCACCGCGAGCGCGGGATCGGCGCGGAACGCGGCGTCTATCCGGTCGAGCACGCCGGGCGGGTAGAGGCAGTCGTCGTCGGGGAAGCCGACGATCTCCCCGCGCGCGGCCCGCAGGCCGAGGTTGCGGGCGTGGCAGGCATTGTTCCGCTCCGAGCGCAGCCGGAGCAGCGGAAGCCGGTCTGCGAAGCGCGCGATCACCGGAGCGAGGCGGTCGTCGTCGTTCTGGTCTACGACGATCGCCTCCGCGTCGGCGCGGCCCTGCGCGAGGAGGGAGTCGAGGAACTGCGCCAGTTCCTCCACCCGACCGCGCGTGGCGACGATCAGCGAGAATCTCACCATCGCCCGGCCTCCGCGAGGTGGTGCGCGACGAGCGTCTGCATCTCCTCCCGGAATCGCGCCTGGCTGAAGCGCTCGGCGTTGCGCCGGCAAGCCTCCGGCGTGATGGAGGGGGCGAGCGCGTCGAAGCGGGCGAGCGCCTCCACGAGCGAGTCGGCGGTCTGCTCGGCGAAGAGCAGGCCGGTGGGCTCGGGGTCCGGCGGGACGCGGAGGATGTCGCGCGCCCCGCCGCGGCCGAAGGCGATCACGGGCGTGCCGCAGGCCTGGGCCTCGACGAGGGCGATGCCGAAATCCTCCTCGGCGGCGTGGATGCAGGCGCGGGCGGTCTGCATCAGCCGCGCGAGCTCCGCCTGGCCGACGCGACCGCGCAGCTCGATGTTCGGCGCGTCACCCGCGGCCGCGCGCACCGCCGCTTCGCCGGGGCCATCGCCGACGACGATCAGGTGGCGGTCCGGCATGCGGCGGAAGGCCTCGGCGATCAGCTCCACGCGCTTGTAGGGCACCATGCGCGAGGCGACGAGGAAATGGTCGCTCTTCTGGCGGTGCATCGTGAACGACTCGACGTCCACCGGCGGGTGGATCACCACGGAGTCGCGCCGCCAAGCCTTGCGGATTCGCTCGGCGATATAGGTGGAGTTCGCCACCAGCACATCCACGCCCGCGGCGCTCGCGCGGTCCCAGGCGCGCATCCGGTGCAGCAGCCAGCGCGTGAAGGCGCCGCGCAGGCCGCGCTCGAGCCCGGCCTGGCGCAGATACTGGTGCTGCAGGTCCCAGGCGTAGCGCATCGGCGAGTGGATGTAGGAGACGTGCAACTGCCCCGGCCCGGTCAGCACGCCCTTGGCGACCGCGTGCGAGGACGAGACCACCAGATCATAGCCCGAGAGGTCGAGCTGCTCGATGGCGAGCGGCATCAGGCCGAGATACCAGCGGAAATGCCTGCGCGCGAAGGGCAGGCGTTGGATGAAGGTGGTGCGCGGCACGCGGCCGCCGAGGAAGTGGCGCTCGGATTCCGGCAGGAAGTCGCAGACGGCGAAGAGATCGGCCTCCGGCCAGCAGTGGAGCAGTTGCTCCACCACGCGCTCGGACCCGGCATAGGTGTCGAGCCATTCGTGGACGATCGCGACCTTCATCGCGGCGCCGGTCCCTCTGGTGCGAGGAGGCGCAGCAGCGTCTCGGCCGCGCGGCGCCAGGTGAAGGATTGCGCGCGGTCCCGGCCGCGCGCGCGCAGGGTTTCCGCGAGGCCCGGCTCGTCGAGCAGCCGGCGCAGCGCTTCCGCAAGACTCCCCGGCTCCGCCGCGTCAAACCACAGCGCGGCGTCGCCGCAGATCTCCGGCACCGCGCCGGAGCGGGCGGCGAGGACGGGGCAGCCGCACAGCATCGCCTCGACGGGCGGCAGGCCGAATCCCTCGTAGCGCGAGGGGAAGACGAGGCAGAGCGCGTTCTCGTAGAGCGCGCGCAGCTCGGCGTCGCCGACGCGGCCGAGCGCGACAGCGCCCTCCCCCTCGGCGCCGGCGGCCGGGCGGAACACGGCGGGATCGGCGGCACCCACCGCGGCGAGCGCCAGGCCGCGCGAGGCCAGCAGCGCCGCCGCGCCACGCAGCGCGTCGAGGTTCTTGTGCGCCGCGCGGCTGCCGACCGCGAGCGCATAGCGCCGCGGCATCAGGCGGTGGCGCGCGAGCACGGCGGGGTCGGCC
>JADGHI010000138.1 GCA_019689515.1 Acetobacteraceae bacterium
TAGTTGTGTAAAATCCACACACATCGGCCCTGCTGCCCGGCGGGCCGGCGGCCGGGGAGGGGAGGAAGGGGGGATGGACCGGCTCCTGGCCATGGAGGCCTTCGTCAGGACGGTGGACACCGGCAGCATGTCCCGCGCCGCGGCGCAGCTCGGCATCGCCAACGCCTCGGTCACCACGCTGATCCGCAAGCTCGAGGCGCATCTCGGCGTGACGCTGCTGCACCGCTCCACCCGCTACGTTCGCCCCACCGAGGAGGGCGCGGCGTACTACGAGCGCTGCCGGTGCATCCTCGAGCAGGTCACCGAGGCGGAGGCCGCGCTGACGCGCGAGCACGGCCTGCGCGGCGTGCTGCGGGTGGAGACGCCGATCGCCGTCGGCCACCTCATTCTCAGCCCGGCGCTCGCGGAGTTCAGCCGGCGGCATCCGAATCTCCGCGTCATCACCAGCCTGAACAACGAGGTGGACAACCTCGTCAAGCGCGGCGTTGACGTGGCCATCCGCATGGAGGCGGTGGAGTCCGGCGACCTCGTCGCCCGGCTGGTCTACCGCGCCCGCTACGCCCTCTGCGCGTCGCCCGGCTTCCTCGCCGACCACGGCACGCCGGAGCATCCGCGCGCGATAGACCCGAAGCGCTGCCTCGGCTTCTCCGGCTCGCCGAGCGGCGACCTCCGCCTCTGGCACTTTTGGCGCGGCGAGGAGCGGCACGAGATCACGCCGGAGGGCAACCTGTTCTTCAACAGCACCGATGCGCTGATGCAGGCCGCGGCCCATGGCGCGGGGCTGATCTACGTGCTCGACGTGCTGGCCGAGCGCTATTGCCGGCGCGGCGAGCTGGTGCGGCTGCTGCCGGAGTGGGAGACGGACGCGCAGACCTTCTATGCCGTCTATCTGCGGATGGGCTTCACGCCGCCGAAGGTACGCGCCTTCGTGGACTTCCTCGCCGGCCACTTCGCCGCGCCGGCCGATCCCGCGCCGGTGCCCATCCGCGCGCGCTGACGGCGCCACGGAGGCGGTCCCGCATGGGGGGGCCTGGCGGACCTCGCCGGTCAGGCTCACCCGCCGACCCTCGGGATGGCCGCGAGGAACGCCGCAGCCGGGCCGCCCTGCAACCGCGCGTGCAGCCGATCCCAGATCGCAGCGGCGTCGGCGCCCAGGCCGGCGTGCCGCAGGCAGTCCAGGAATTTCGCGCGCACGCCCTCCGCGTCCGGCACCGGCGCCGCGTCACGCCGCACGGTGACCGGCCCCTCCGGCGTCTCGGCGGTGATCTCCGCCGGCGGGTGGCCGGGCTTGTCCGGCAGGGTCTCGACGACCGCGATGCGCGCGGCGAGGTCCAGCACCGCGGGGTCCCGCACGGCCGGTGGCCCCAGCGTGGCGAGATCGACGCGTCCGTGCACGAGGGTGAAGGCGGTCATGAAGGGGATGCTGTACTTCGCGTCCTGCAGCGTCTCCGGACGCCGCCGCTGCTCCAGGGGGCGGCAGAGCTTGGCCGCCGACGCGTTCACCGCGACCGTGACGCGCCCCTGCGGCGGGCCGCCCAGGCGTTCGCGCAGGGCGAGGGCCGCGGCCACATAGGGGTGCGAGAGGCGGCAGCTCGGCCAGGGCTTCACCTCGGTGGCGAGCCAGGTCCAGCCGGTTTCCTCCAGCAGCGCCGTGTGGGCAGGCCGCGCGCCGCCGAAGTAGATGCGGAACATGCCCGCCGCGCCGTCCAGCGCCGTCTCCGGCCCGGTCACGCCGGCGCGGGAGAGCAGTGCCGCCTGCACCCCGCCCATGGCGGCGAAGGCGGGATAGATCGAGCGCGCCGTCGCGCCGACGCCGAAGCCCGCCTCCTTGCCGCCCGCCATCTGCATGTAGGCGAGGCCGAAGGCGGAGACGATCCGCTCCTCCGGCAGGTCGAGGACGATTCCGGCCGCCAGGGCGCCGCCGAGATAGCCGAAGAGCTGCGTCAGGAACCAGTCCGAGCCGGGGCCGTCGCCGGTCGGCGCGCAGGCCGCGCCGAGGCGGCACATCAGCTCGTTGCCCAGGGCCATCGCCGAGAGCACGCGCTCCACGCTCGCCTCCGCGGGCACCGCCACGGCGAGGGCGGCCGGCAGGGTGACGGTGGTCGGGTGCAGGCGCGCGATATCGTGGATGTCGTCGTAGTCGAGCGCGTGCGCCAGGGCCGAGTTCGCGAAGGCCGCGAGCGCCGGGGGCAGGCGCTCTGCGCCGCCGATCACCGGGCTTTCGCCGCTCGCCCCGCCGAAGCTCAGCGCCTCGATCACCTCCCGGCCGATCGGCAGGCCGGGGCGGGCGGCCAATGCGATGCCGACGGAGTCCAGCGCATGCAGCCGAGCGCGCGCCAGGACCTCGGCCGGCAATCCGCGGCGATGCCGGTCGAGTAGCAGCCGTACCAGGGCGCGGCTGAGCGGTATCGCATCGGCGGCGCCGCCGGAAACGGATGGCGGCGCGAGTGTTGTCGTCACGGGCGCCATGGCGCCATCCTCCCGCGGCGGCGCGGCCGGCCTCCTCCGCCGGCCGCTCGCGTGGGAGCCTAGCACCGGCGCGCTTGCCTCCGAACCATGCCGGCGATCGCCCGCCGCGAAAGGAGTTTTCGCGGATGGCAGCCGTTCCGCCGCTGGACCGCCCTGTTCGGCTGTCGCTAGCGTTCCAAGCATTGCGCGTCATGCGTCATCGGCCGCCGCGGCGGGATCGCAACGGGTGCGGGAGGACGAAGTGGAAACGAACGACGTCATCGTGGTCGGTGCGGGCAACGCGGCCCTCTGCGCAGCCCTCTCCGCGCAGGAGGCGGGCGCCCGTGTCCTCGTGCTGGAACGCGCCCCGGAGTCCGACCGCGGCGGCAACAGCGCGCACAGCGGCGGCGCCTTCCGCACCGTCTACGACGGCCTCGAGGACCTGCGGCGGATCGTGCCGGACCTGACGGAGGCCGAGATCGCGATGAGCGATTTCGGCAGCTACACGCGCGAGACCTATTTCGACGACTGCATGCGCCTCTCGGACTACCGCGCCAATGCAGACCTGATTCAGATACTGGTGGACCGCAGCCTGCCGACGATGATCTGGATGCGCGAGAAGGGCGTGCGCTTCGTCCCGATCTGGGGCCGGCAGGCCTTCAAGGTGGACGGCAAATTCAAGTTCTGGGGCGGCCTCACGGTCGAGGCCGTGGGCGGTGGCCGCGGCCTGATGGACATGCTCTTTTCCGCGGCGGAGAAGCGCGGCATCCAGGTGATGTACGGCGCGCGCGCGGTGCGCCTCCTCCTCGGCGACGACGGGGTGGAAGGCGTCGAGATCGTGCAGGGCGGGCGACGTCGGGCCTTGCGTGCAAGGGCGGTCGTGCTGGGCAGCGGCGGCTTCCACGCCAACGCCGAATGGCGCGCGCGCTATCTCGGCCCGGACTGGGATCTCGCGAAGCCGCGCGGCACCCGCTTCAACACCGGCGACGGCATCCGGATGGCGCGCGAGGCGGGCGCCATGGCCTATGGTCACTGGTCCGGTTGCCATTCCGTCGCCTATGACCGCTGCGCGCCGGAGTTCGGTGAGCTGGGCCTTGTGGGGCAGCAGAAGAACGGCTTCCCCATGGGCATCATCGTCAACCTGCGCGGCGAGCGCTTCTTCGACGAGGGCGCGGACTTCCGCAATTACATTTACGCCACTCTCGGCAAGGCGATCCTGCAGCAGCCGAAGGGGCTCGCCTGGCAGATCTTCGACCAGCATGTCGCGCACCTTCTCTCGGAGGAGTACCGCATCCGCCAGATCACCAAGGTGGAGGCGAACACGCTGGAGGAGCTGGCGGACAAGATGGGCGACGTGGACCGCGAAGGATTCCTGCGCACCATGCGGGAGTTCAACGCGGCGGTGATGCAGGAGGTGCCGTTCAACCCCAACATCAAGGACGGCCGCGGCACGCGGGGGCTCAAGGTGCCGAAGAGCAATTGGGCCAACCCCTACATTAAGCCGCCCTTCATCGCGATCGGCGTGACCTGCGGCGTGACCTGCACCTATGGCGGCATCCGCATCAACGAGGCCGCCGAGGTCGTGAGCGAGGACGGGCCGACCATTCCCGGCCTGTTCGCCACCGGCGAGCTGGTGGGCGGGCTCTACTACACCGGCTATCCGGGCGGCGCGGGGCTGATGTCGGGCTCGGTGTTCGGCCGGCTGGCCGGCGCCGGCGCCGCGGCCTGGGCGAAGCGGTGATGGCGGCGGACAGGATGCAGGCCGAGCTTCTCGTCATCGGCGGTGGCGCCGCCGGCTTCGCTGCCGCGCTGGAAGCGGCCGAGGCGGGGGCGAGCGTGCTGGTGCTCGAGAAGGAGGCGGAGATCGGCGGCTCCTCCGCCATGAGCGGCGGCTGCCTTGCCTTCGCCGGCACCGACCTGCAGCGCGCGCAGGGAATCGAGGACAGCGACGAATTGCTGGCCCGCGACCTGCGAGAGGTCGGCGGCGGGGAAGCGGACGAGGGGCTGATCCAGGCCTACGTCGCCCATCAGCTCGACACCTACGAATGGCTGAAGCGGCACGGCCAGCAATTCAGCCCGGCGCTGGAGGCGTCCTCGGGCCAGTCCGCGCCGCGGGTGCACACGGTTGACCCGGCGGACATGGTGCGGCTGCTCGCGGCGCGCTGCCGTGCCACCGGGCGCGTGCAACTGTTGACCGGCACGGCGGCGAAGCGGCTGCTGCGCGACGGTACGGGGCGCGTGACCGGCGTGCAGGCGGAACGCGGGGGCGCCGGATTCGAGGCGCACGGCACATGCGGCGTGCTGCTGGCGAGCGGCGGCTTCAGCCGCAACCCCGAGCTGGTGCGCCGCTTCGCCCCGGAATGTGAGCACGCCGTCTTCATCGGCGGCGCAGGCAATGTCGGCGACGGGCTGCGCATGGCCTGGGCGCTAGGCGCCGACTTCCGCGACATGGCCCACATCAAGGGCACCTTCGGCAAGCACCCGACCGACGAGACGAACAACCATTCCTGCCTGTGCGTCTACAAGGGCGCCATCGCGGTGAACCAGGACGGAAGGCGGTTCGTGGACGAGTCGCTTTCCTACAAACTGCTCGGCGCAGCCTGCCTGCGTCAGCCCTACGGTGCCGCCTTCCAGATCCTCGACGAGCCGATCCTGCGCAGCGGTGACAACCAGGTGCGCATCCTGGACTTCGAGCGGCGGCTGGAGGAGGGCCTGTTCATCCAGGCCGACACGCTCGAGGACCTGGCGCGCCAGATCGAGGTGCCGCCCGAGGCGCTCGTCAAGACCGTCGCCGACTACAACGCCTACGTGGATGCGGGCGAGGACAAGGAGTTCGGCCGCCGGCACCTGGTCCACAACCACGGCGCACTGCGCCGGATCGAGACGCCGCCCTTCTACGCCTATCCCTCCACCGCCGCCGTGTACGGCACCTATTGCGGCCTCTGCGTTGATCCCGCGATGCGCGTCCTCGACGTGTTCGGTGCGCCGATCGCGGGGCTACTCGCGGCCGGCGAGGTGGTGGGCGGCCTGCACGGCGCCGCCTACATGACGGGCTCCGCGCTCGGCAAGGCGCTGATCTTCGGCCGCATCGCCGCGCGCACTGCGCTCCGCGCACGGGACATGGGCTGAGGCGCGACGGATGGAGGTTGTCGTGCTCCTCGCAGGCGTCGTGGATCCGAAGTGGCGGCTGGACGGCCTCGCCCTTCGCCCGGGAACGGCGCTGGTCGAGGAGACGGGACTTCCGCGCAGGCTCAGCCCCTTCGACGAGGCGGCGCTGGAGACGGCGCTGAAGTTGCGCGACGCCGATCCCACGGTCCGCGTCACGGCAGTCCTCGTCGGTGGCCCGGCGAACAATGCGCTGCTGCGCGCGATCGCCGCCTTCCGGCCGCACCGCGTCTTCCGCATTGGTGGCGTAGCGCTTTCGCTGTGGGATCCACTCGCAGCCGTGCGGCTGCTGGGCGCGGCGGTCGCGGCGGCGGTGGAGCGGCCGGATCTGGTTCTGATGGGACGCGAGTTCGGTGACGGCGACGACGGCGCGCTACCGCCCGCCCTGGCCGAGGCACAAGGCTGGCGCTTCTGCGGCCTCGCCCACGCTGTGAGTCTGGCGGAGGACGGCGCAGTGACGCTGCGCCGCGTGCGCGGCCCGCGCGAGGAGGTGCTGCGCCTCCGTCCGCCGGTGCTGGCGAGCATCACCAACGACCGCGGCAACCGGCTCCGCCACCCGCTGCTGAAGAACGTGATGCTGGCGAAGCGCGAGCCGATCGAGGTCGTGGCGCCGCCGCCCGACGCGCCGGCGGCGGCACCCGCGCTCGCCCTGCGCGACATCGCCGTGGTGCCGCCGCCCACGCGCGGCGCGGGCGCCTGCCGCTTCCTGACCGGCCCGGTCGAGGCGCAGGTCGAGGAGCTCGCCGCCTTCCTGCGGCGTTGGCGCGCGGCCGTGGGGGGGTGATGCGCAGGATCTGTGCGCTCGTGCCGCTCGGCGATCCGGCGGTGGCCGACCCCTTCGCCGCCGTCGCGGCCGCCGCTGCCATCGCGGCGCGGAGTGCCGGGCGGGTCTCGGCCATCCTCCTGTCGCGCGAGGCGAACGCGGATGCAGCCGTCGCGCAGGCTGCGCGCGAGGGCGCGGCGGAGATCCTGCTCGCCTCGCATCCGGCGCTTCCGGAGGTGCCGCAGACCGATCACCTCCTCACGGCCTTCGCGCACTTGCTGCGCATGGAGGCGCACGAGGGGCTGGTCCTCCTGCCCGCCGGACCGGTCGGCGAGGAGTTGGCGGCACGGCTCGCGCTGCGGCTCGACGCCGTGCCGCTCGGCCGGTGCACCGACATCGCCTGGGACGGTCGGACGCTGACGGCACGGCGTCCCGCCTATGGCGGCCGCGCCGAGGCCGTGCTGGCGACTGAGGCACCGCTTTGCTTCGCCGCCATGCGCCGCCCGGTGGAGACCTCGGCGCCCGCCGCGGACGCGCCGGCGGTGCGTGCGATCACGCTGGATGTCATGTTGCCCGGCGACCTTCCGCCTCCCGAAATCCGGGAGCCGGCTGCGGACCGGCCGCGCCGGCCGGAGGGTGCGCGGATCGTCGTCGCCGGCGGGCGCGGCATGGGCGGCCCCGAGGGCTTCGCGCAGCTCCGGGAACTCGCCGCAGTCCTCGACGGCGCCGTCGGGGCGAGCCTGCCGGCAGTGGACGCGGGCTGGGCCGCGGTGGCGCAGCAGGTCGGGCAGTCGGGCGCCTTCGTCACGCCGGAGCTCTACCTGGCCATCGGCCTGTCGGGCACGCCGCAGCACCTCGCCGGCATCGGGCTCAACACGCGCATCGTCGCGGTGAATTCCGATCCGGAGGCGGAGATCTTCCGCGTCGCCGAGCTCGGCCTGGTGGCGCCGTGGCAGGAGGTGCTGCCGAAGCTCATCGAGAAGTTGCGCGCGCCATGACCTTCGCATCCCGCGCCGCGCCAATTCCGAACAGAGGAGGGAGGAATCAACATGTCCAACTGCGCACTTCCACGCCGGTCGCTGCTGCGTGCGACAGGGGCGGCGACGGGGCTGGCGCTGCCCGCCGTGGGGACCGTCGCTCAGGACTACCCGAACCGGCCGGTGCGCATCGTCATCGGCTATCCGCCCGGCGGCTCGAACGACGTGACGGCTCGCATCCTTCAGCCACGCGTCGCCGAGCTCCTCGGCCAGCCGCTGGTGATCGAGAACCGGCCAGGCGCGAACGCCACGCTCGCGGCCGAGCACGTCGCGCGCTCCACGCCGGATGGCTACACGCTGTACCTCGCCAGCTCCAGCCCGCTGGTCATCGCGCCGCACACCAGCGCCCATGTGAACTACGACACGGCGCGGGACTTCGCGACCATCACCACGGTGGCGGCGACGCCTTCGGTGCTCGCGATCGGTCCGGCGACCCGCGCCCGCAACCTCCAGGAATTCCTGGCCCAGGCGCGGCGCGAGCAGGTCAACATCGCGTCCTCCGGCAGCGGCGGACTGGCGCACCTCGCCATCGAGATTCTGCGCCGCGAGGTCAGCCAGAATATCGCCCACGTGCCCTATCGCGGCGGAGGCCCCGCGGCGACCGACACGATGGCCGGCAACGTCCACGGCGTGATCGTGGACCTTGCCGCGGTGTTCGGCCTGATCCGCGACGGCAAGCTGCGCGGCATCGGCGTGATGTCGGAGCAGCGCTCGGCACTGCTGCCTGACGCGCCAACCTTCACCGAAGCGGGCGTGCCCAGCGTAGTCGCAGTCAATTGGATCGCAGTGCTGGCGCCGCGGGGCACGCCGCAGCCGGTCCTGGCGCGGCTGCACGGCGCGCTGACCCAGGCCGCGACCGCCCCGGAGATCAGGGAACGCTTCGCCGCTGTGGGCCTGGAGCCGATGACGCACCCCTCGCCGGATGCGGCGCATGCCTTCATCCGCTCCGAGCTGGAGCGTTGGGGCAGCGTCGCGCGCGCGTCGGGCGCGCGGGCCGAGAACTGAGAGCGCCTTGTTCTGTTGAAACGCCGGTCTGTCGCGGGCTCTTCGGCAGCCTTCGGCCTTGCGCCGGGGGTGGCTGATTCGGAGGATGTTGAAGTCGGCAGTGCGGGTGGCCCGGGTGGTGCCCGCCGCCGGACGAGCAGCGCTGCCGGAGTATGGTAGCCGCTAG
>JADGHI010000139.1 GCA_019689515.1 Acetobacteraceae bacterium
GAGGCGCTGCGGGCCCTGGCCGACCTGCGCGGCACGGTGCTCGCGCTGGCGGAGCGCCACGCGGCGGTGGTGATGCCGGGCTACACCCACGCGCAGCACGCCCAGCCGGTGACCTTCGGCTACTGGCTGCTGGCCGCGGCGGATGTGCTGGCGCGCGATCATGCGCGGCTCGCGGGCGCGCTGGCGCGGGTGGACCTCTGCCCGCTCGGGGCCGGGGCGCTGACGACGACGGCCTTTCCGCTGGACCGCGCGCTGACCGCCGAGCTGCTCGGCTTCGCCGCGCCGCTCGAGATCGCCTACGACGCGGTCTCCTCGCGCGACGACGCGCTGGAGGCGGCCGGGGCGATGGCGGTGCTGGCGACCTTCCTCTCGCGGCTCGCGACCGACCTCTACGCCTGGAGCACCTGGGAATACGGCTTCGTGGAGCTGGCGGACCGGCACAGCGCGGTCAGCTCGATCATGCCGCAGAAGAAGAACCCGGTGGCGCTGGAGCACATTCGTGCCGCCGCCGCCATCGTGCAGGGGGCGCTCGCCTCCGCGCTGGGCTGCGCGAAGAACACGCCCTTCGCCGACGTGAACGATGCCGTGACCGCGGTGAACGAGCCGGTGATGGACGCGGCGCTGCGCATGCGGCGGATCCTGACGCTCGCCAACGAGGTGCTGGAGGGACTGACGCTGCGGCCCGAACGCATGGCGCGCGCAGCGGCGGAAGGCTTCGGCAGCGCGACGGAACTCGCCGACGTGATCGTGCGCGAGACGGGGATGAGCTTCCGCATGGCGCACAACGTGGTGGCGACGGTGGTGCGCGAGGCCGTCGAGGCCGGGCGCAGCGCCGAGGTGATCCGCAGCGCCGATCTCGACGCCGCGGCGCAGGCGCTGTTCGGCCGGCGGCTAGGACTCAGCGAGGAGGCGGTGGCGCAGGCGCTCGACCCGGCGCGCAACGTGGCGGTGCGCACGGTGCTCGGCGGCCCCGCGCCGGCGAACATGGCGGCGATGGGCGCGGCGCGGCGGCGCGCGCTGGAGGAGGACCGGGCGGCGATCGCGGCATTCGCCGCCCGCATCGGGGACGCCCGCGCGCGCTGCTTCGCGCAGGCGCGTGAGATGGCTCAGTCCGGGCGGATCACCTCCGGGCAGGCGTCATCGTAGAGCCGCGCGAGGTCGGCGGCGCGGCAGGCGAGGATGGCGCGGACGTTGAGCGAGCCCTTGTCGGTCGTCTCGCCGGCGTCGAGCGAGGGCGGCTCCGCCAGCACCAGGGCGCGCGCCACGCGGCGCGAGGCGGCGGCGCCCGACGCGGCGTTCATCCGCGCAAGGCGCTCGCGCAGCTCCGCGACATGGCCCGCATCCGCCGCCGCGGTCGGGTCGGCCGGGAAGATCAGCAGCCCGACATCGTCGCGGTCGGAGCCGACCACGACGACATCGCGCACCAGGCCCGCGAGCGCCGTCAGCGCCCGTCCGCGCAGCTCTGCGGCGTTGACCCGCGTGCCGGTGGCGAGCTTGAAGTCCTCCACCAGCCGCCCGTCGAAGCGCAGGCCGAGATTCGGGTCGGACTCATCCACCCAGGTCGCCGCGTCGCCGGTGCGGAGGAAGCCCTCCTCGTCGAACGCCGCGTCGTTCGCTTCCGGCTCGTCGAGGTAGCCGGGGAAGACCATGGGACCGCGCACACGGATCTCGGTCTTGCCTTCGACGGGCACCAGCTTGAGCTCGGCGCCGGGCAGGGGAACGCCGATGCAGCCCGTCGGCGGATCGGGCATGTGCGCCGTGGTGACTGCCGGTGCGGTCTCGGTCAGGCCCCAGGAGGAGACCATCGGCACCTTGCGCGGCGCATGCGCGGCGGCGATGGCGGAGAGCCGCGTCCAGGCCACTTCCGGCAGCGCGGCGCCGGCGCAGAACATCAGCCGCAGGCGCTCGAAGAAGCGTTCGCGCAGCGCGGCGTCGGATTCGAGGTGCGGCAGCAGCAGCGCGTAGCCGCGCGGCACGTCGAAGCGGATCGTCGCCGCCACCTCGCGCAGGTTGGCGAGGGTGCGCTCATGCGGCGGGCCGGGCACGGGCTTGCCCTCGTCGATCCAGAGCGTGCCGCCGAAGCGCAGCATCATGTTGAGATTGTGGCTGGCGCCGAAGACGTGGCTCCAGGGCAGCCAGTCCAGGATCACCGGCGGCTCGCGCAGGAGGAAGGGCCAGACCTGCGCCATCTGCTGCTGGTTCGCCGCCATCATCCGGTGGGTGCCGAGCACGCCCTTGGGCACGCCCGTGGAGCCCGAGGTGAAGAGGATCTTCACCGGCGCGTCCGGGTCCACCGCGGCGATCGCGGCCTCCAGCGCCGCGCCGGGCGCGGCGTCGCCGAGCAGCGAGTCGAAGGACGTGCCGCCGCCACCCTCGCCGACCACGACCTCGGCGCGCGCCGCCTCCTCCACCGCGAGGGCGCGGGCGAAGGGCGCCGCCTGCTCGACGTAGATCAGGCGCGGGCGCAGCCTGCGCAGGATGTGGCGCAGCTTGCCGAGATCGGCGCTCATCAGGCTGTAGGGCGGGGAGACGGCGGTGAAGGGGACGCCGATCGCCTGCGCGGCGAGCCCGATCAGCGCGTGGCGGACCGAATGGCCCGAGAGCACCGCGACGGGGCGCATCGGCCCGAGGCCGCGCGCGCGCATCGCCGCGGCGATGCGCCGCACCTGGTCCGCCGCCTCGCCGAAGCTCACGCCGCGCCAGGCGCCGTCCGGGGCGCGCTCGCGCAGGAAGGGGCGGTGCGGGGCCTACGCGGCCCAGTGCCACAGCCAGTCGGTGATGCGCGGCGCATGCGGCGCCAGCGGCTCGAGCGAGCGGACCAGCCAGCCGCCGCCGGGCAGGGCGCGGCGCTCGATGCGCGGCGGAGCGAAGAGCGCCGTGGGCGTGGCGTTGTCCCCGGCAGGACCCCGGTCGCCGCCTGTCGCGTGCATCGCGCTCCCTCCCCTGCCCGTGCTGTATTCGTACCGGGCCGTTACGCCGGCCCTGGCATGACGATCATGTTGCTGGCGCGGTGGTCGGCCGCAATATGGTACAGGAACCCCATTGCTGCCGCTGCGCCCGTGCCGTAGGCGCGCCGGACCCTCGCCGGTGTAGCCGGCATCCCACCGGTTTTCCGGGCTGGCTTGCTGTTACCCAAGGGGCGTCGCCGCGGGTCGAGCTGATGCCGCCTCGTTCCGGCCCTGCGCCGCGCTCGGCGAAGACGTCACCGCTGCGATCGCACTGCGCCGAGGCGAGCGCGCTTCGCCGGCAGGCTGTGCGCGGTGGGGATCGGATACGGGCAGCGGCTGGCAATGCTGATGCTCGACACGGTGGACTTCCCCAGAGCGACGGCTTGCGCTGGGAGGAACAGGTCGGCGTGGAGATCCTCGACGGCGTCGGATCGGCCGAGATGCCGCACATCTTTCTCAGTAGCCGCCCCGGCGCCATGTGCTATGGCGGTTTCGGCGTGGTGGTCCCGGGCTACGAGGCGCGCATCGTGGACGAGTATGGGCGCGAGGTGCCGGAGGGTGAGATCGACGAGCTGCTGGTGCGTGGCCCGGGAGCGGCCGAGGGCTACCGGAACCGACGCAAGAAATCCCGCCGCACCTTCGTCGGCGAGTGGACCTACACAGGCGACAAGTACCTCCGCGACGCGGAAGGCTATTACCGCTACCAGGGCCGCACCGACGATAGGTTCAAGGTGAGCGGCATCCGGGTTTCGCTCTTGAAGGCGGAGGCTGCGGTCGCCTCCCGCCCCGCGGTGCAGGAGGCGATGGTGACCGGGTGCCACAACGCGGACGGCCTGCCGAAGGCGATGGCCTTCGTCGTGCCGAAAGACGGAGAGGCAGGCGCGGACGACGCGTTGTTCGAGGCGCAGCGGGAGCATGTGAAGGCGCAGGCCGGGCCGCGGAAATGCCCGCGCTGGATCGAGGCGGTGCAGGACCTGCCGAAGACCGCGACGGGCAACATCCTGCGCTTCCGGCTGCGCGCGACAAGGAAAAAAGCCGGATGAGCCCTGCCGCTCCCACGCCGCGCCGCTGCGACATCACGCTCGACGGCCGCCGGATCGAGGCCGCCTGGTGGGGGCCGGGCCCGGAGGAGGCACCGAGCATCGTGATGCTGCACGAGGGGCTGGGCTGCGTGGCGCTGTGGCGCGATGTGCCGGCGCGCATCGCGGCAGCGACAGGGCTCGGCGTGTTCGCGTACTCGCGCTTCGGCTACGGGCATTCGGACCCGGTGCCGCTGCCCCGGCCGCTGACCTACCTGCACGACGAGGCGCGGGAGGTCCTGCCGCGCGTGCTGGACGCGGCGGGGATCCGGCGCTGCATCCTGCTCGGCCATTCCGACGGCGCCTCCATCGCCGCCATCTACGCCGGCTTGTGCCAGGATTTCCGCGTGCGCGGGCTGGTGCTGATGGCCGGACACTTCGTGGTCGAGGAAGTCGGGCTGCGCGCCGTCGCCGAGACGAAGCGGCGCTACGAGGAGGGCGACTTGCGCGCGCGCCTCGCACGCCATCACGCGCATGTGGACGTCGCCTTCCACGGCTGGAACGGGGCCTGGCTCGACCCGCGCTTCCCGGAAGTGTTCGACCTCAGCTCCGAGCTCGCGCATATCCGGGTGCCGATGCTGCTGGTGCAGGGCGAGGCGGACCCCTACGGCACGGTGGAACAGGTCCGGGTGGTGGAGCGGGACGCCTGTTGCCCGGTGGAGACGCTGCTTCTGCCAGAGGTCGGCCACGCGCCACACCTGGAGGCGAAGGAGGCGGTGCTTGCGGCGGTGCGGGACTTCGCGACGCGGCTGTTCGGCGTTCACGAACCTGCGGGCCGCAGGCCGGGTTCGCAGGATAATGCATCTTCCGACGGCCATCTTCCTTGATCTGCACCATATTGCATCGGTCAGGGCGCGGAGCGCCGGCGCGCGCGTGGGGCGGGAGAGGCATGGCACGCATCGGCTTCCAGACCGATCCGAGCCGCTACCGGTGCTGGGAGCCGCGCTTCGACGGGCCGGTCACGCATCTGATCCTGGACGTGGACCCCCGCAGCAGACTCCACCTCTTCTTCGGTGCGCGCACGCCGGAGGAGTTCCCCTATTTCGGCCCGCTGCAGAAGGTGCCGCGCGACCTGCTCCAGCAGGAATTGGTGTTCAGCCGCATCCCCGGCCAGCCGAAGGAATACGTGCAGGACCGCCTGTGCGCGCAAGGACCGCCTCACCGTGCTCTTGCGCAAGGACGGGACGCATCTCTACGTCTGCGGCCTGAAGGGATTGGAGGCCGGGGTGGACGGGGCGCTGGCGGAGATCCGCAGGGCGCAGGGCCTCGACTGGCCGGCGCTGCGCACGGCGATGCGGGAGCAGGGGAGACTGCATGTCGAGATCTACTGATGCGGCCGCGCCGCTCGCGCCCTTCGTCCATGTCCGGCGTATCTCCTGGGCCGACACCGACGCCGCGCGGATCGCGTACACCGCCCGCTTCCTCGACTTCGCGATGGAGGCGATCGAGGCGTGGTGGCGCGACCGCATGGGAATCGACTGGTACGAGATGAACGTGGACCGCGGCATCGGCACGCCCTTCGTGCATGTCTCGCTCGACTTCCGCAGCCCGGTCACGCCGCGCGACACGCTGGCGACGACGGTGCGGCTCGCGCGCCTCGGCGGCTCCTCCCTGCGCTTCGCGGTCGAGGGGCGCGCGGGCGATCGGCTGGTCTATGAGGGCACATTGGTCTGCGCCTTCGTGGACGCCGCGGCGATGCGGCCGATCGGCGTGCCGGCGGAATTCCGTGCGGCGCTGGAGCGCGAGGCGGCGCTCGCGGCGGTCAGCGCGGGCTGACCGCGGCGCCGACGGCCGGCCGCAGCACCGCCAGGAGGTCCCTGAGGCTCTGCTCCGGTGTGCGACCGGAGGTGTCCACCACTTGGTCGGCGCGGGCATGGAGCGGTTCGCGGCTGGCGAGGATCGTGCGCAGCTCCCCCGTGGCGCGGCGGTTGTCGCGCATCGGCCGCGTGCCGCCCTGTTCGAGCACGCGGCGCATGTGCTCCTCCGGCGAGGCGCGCAGCCAGACGGTGACGCAGGCGTCGAGCAGCAGGGTGAAGGTCACGGACTCGGCGACAACGCCGCCGCCGGCGGCGATCGCGGCGGGCCGGCCCTTCGCCACCACGCGCTCCAGCGCCGCGCGTTCGAGGCGGCGGTAGCCCTCCCGGCCCTGTAGGGTGAAGATGTCGGCGAGGTCCATGCGGGCTTCCCGCTGGACTTCGCGGTCGAGTTCGATAAGGACGGCGCCGCGCCGCGCCATGCCGCGAGCTTCCGCCCGAGGGTGGGCCTCCCCGCCCCGCGCAGCCCGACGAGCGCCGTGTGCAACTGGGGCGCGCCCGCCGTATCCGAACCTGCTCCCGTCGGCAGGTGACGGGGCGGAAGGGCGTGGGCCTCCGCCAGGCGGAATTCGGGCAGGCGCGCGACGGTCTGTTCGAGCGGCAGGCGCTCGAGCGTCCGCTCCGGTCGCGACCGGTTCTTCCGGGCCCAGGGCGAGCGCCCGCGCGATCCGCCGCAGCAGCAGGATCGAGACGTTTCCGCTGCCGGCGTCGAGTTGGCGCGAGGTGGCGCCGCGTCTCGCCGCGTCGCGCCCGAAGCACGCGCAGCCGCTCGCCGACCGCGCGGAGGCAGGCCGCCTCCTCCGGGGCGCCGCCCGGATCGCCTTCCGCCGACGGAGGCGGGCGGGAAAGGGGCACATCGGGGCCTGCCACGAGGAGGCATTCTATGGGTTCGCCGCGAAGGGCGGGAGATGCCGGCCGGCGGGACGCCGCGCAAGCGCCGTTGCTGCGCCCGGCCGCCGCCAGGCCGGGCGGCCCTGGCAGGTTCCGCTCGGCGCGCCACCGGGCTAAGTCTCGGCCGCAGCGCCGCCGAGAGGACTTCGCATGGTCGCCTGGTTCCGCCGCATCCTGCCCCGCGAGGAGCGCTTTTTCGAATTGTTCGACCGCCACGCGGAATTCGTCGCGGCCGGCGCTGCGGAGCTCCGCGCGATGCTCGATGGGGGCGATGCGGTGGCGAAGCACTACGCCGCGGTGCTCGCCCGCGAGGACGACGCGGACGCGGTGACGCGCGAGGTGGTGCAAGCGGTCCGGCGCACCTTCGTCACGCCCTTCGACCGCGGCGACATCCAGGGCCTGATCAGCCGGATGGACGACGCGATCGACGAGATGAAGAAGACCGCCAAGACCATCTCGCTGTTCGGGATGCGGGAGTTCGACGAGGACATGCGCCAGATGGGCGACGCGGCCGTGCGCTGCGCCGCGATCCTGCGCGAGACGGTCCCGTTGCTCGCCGCAATTGGCCGCAACGCCGGGCGGATCAACGCCCTCTGCGAGCAGATCCGCCAGATCGAGGGCGAGGCGGACGACGTGCACGACGCCGGCGTCACCGCCCTCTACCGGCGCTGCCAGGCCAAGGGCGACGCGCTGAGCTACATCGCGGCGAGCGCGGTGTTCGACCGGCTGGAGCGCGTGGTGGACCGCTTCGACGACATCGCCAACGAGATCGAGGGCATCGTGGTCGAGCACGTCTGAGCCGAAGCGGCCCCGCCCGATGGAACCGACCCTGGCCCTGCCGCTGCTCGCCGGCCTGATCGCCGTCGCGCTGCTGTTCGACTTCCTCAACGGCCTGCACGACGCGGCGAACGCGATCGCCACCATCGTCTCCACGCGGGTCCTGCGGCCGCACTACGCGGTCGTCTGGGCGGCGTTCTTCAACTTCATCGCCTTCCTGTTCTTCGGCGCGCATGTGGCGCAGACGATCGGCACCGGGATCGTGGACCCCCAGATCGTGGACCCACGGGTGATCTTCGGTGCGCTGGCCGGCGCGATCGCCTGGAACCTCATCACCTGGGCCGCCGGCATCCCCTCGAGCAGCTCGCACGCGCTGGTGGGCGGGCTGCTCGGGGCCGGCATCGCCAAGGCGGGCTTCGGCGTGATCGTCTGGTGGGGGCTCGGCAAGACCCTGGCGGCGATCGTGCTCTCGCCGATGATCGGGATGATCCTGGCGCTGGTGCTGGTGTTCGTCGTCTCCTGGATCTGCGCGCGCGCCACGCCCTTCACGGTGGACCAGGCGTTCCGCTCGCTGCAGTTCCTCTCTGCCTCGCTCTACTCGCTCGGGCACGGGGGCAACGACGCGCAGAAGACGATGGGCATCATCGCCGTGCTGCTGTTCTCGCAGGGCCTGCTGGGGCCGACCTTCCACGTGCCGTTCTGGGTGGTCATCAGCTGCTACGCGGCGATGGGGCTCGGCACGCTGTTCGGCGGCTGGCGGATCGTCCGGACGATGGGGTCGAAGATCACGCGGCTGACGCCGATGCAGGGCTTCTGCGCGGAGACCGGCGGGGCGATCACGCTGTTCATGGCGACGGGGCTCGGCGTCCCGGTCTCGACGACGCACACCATCACCGGCGCGATCGTCGGCGTCGGCGCCGCGCGACGCGTCTCTGCGGTGCGCTGGGGCGTCGCGGGGAACATCGTCCTCGCCTGGATCATCACCGTGCCCGCCGCCGCCGCCCGCGCGGCGGCCGGCGGGGGGGCGGTGTCTTATACACAAGTCCCACGC
>JADGHI010000140.1 GCA_019689515.1 Acetobacteraceae bacterium
GTCCTGCTCGCGGTAGTTGAAGGCCGCGTCGGCACCGAGCTTGAGGCAGGCCTCGACCTTCTCCGCGCTCCCGGCGGTGGCGAAGACCTTCGCGCCGAATTCCTTCGCCAGCTGAATCGCGGTGACGCCGATGCCGGAGGTGCCGCCATGCACCAGCGCCGTCTCGCCGGACGCAAGCCGGCCATGACCGAAAAGGTTCGCCCAGACGGTGAAGTAGGTCTCCGGCAGCGCGGCGGCACGGAGCGCGTCGTATCCCTTCGGCCAGGGCAGGCACTGGGCTTCCGGCGCGGTGCAGAACTCGGCGTAGCCCCCGCCATTGGTGAGGGCGCAGACCCGGTCGCCCGGCTTCCAGCGCCGCACCTCCGCGCCGGCCGCGACGACCTCCCCGGCCACCTCCAGCCCGAGCACAGGGCTCGCGCCCGGCGGGGGCGGGTATTCGCCCTTGCGCTGCTGGACGTCCGGCCGGTTCACCCCCGCCGCCAGCACGCGGATCAGCACCTCGTCGGCCTTCGGCTGCGGCACCGGGCCGGTCGCAGGGACCAGGACCTCCGGCCCGCCGCCGTCGCCATGGGCGATGTAGGTCATCGTCTCGGCCATGGCCCATCCCTCCATTCCAGCGTTGCGCGGACGTGAACCGCTCGCTCCGCCGCGCGTCAAGTCCATGCGTCGGGGTTGCGTCGCGTCCGGCCGCGCCCGAACATCCGGCCCGCCGTCGCGCCGCTTCCGGGAGTGGAATTCGTGTCCGCCGCCGCCACCGCTTTGCTGCACCGCCGCGCGCTGGTGCTGGGCACCGCAGCGATCGCTGCGGTGGCCAGGCGCCGTCCGGCGCAGGCGCAGCAACAGCCCCAGCAGCAACAGCAGCAGGCGGGGGCGGCGGCGAACGAGCTGAGGCTCGGCGCGCTCTTCCCCCTCTCGGGTTCCCTTGCCCTGCCCGGCGACGAGAGCTTCCGCGGCGTCGAACTCGCCGTGGAGGAGCGCAACGCGCAAGGCGGCGTGCTCGGGCGCCCGATCCGCCTGGTCAAGGCCGACGCCGCCGACCCGGCCCAGGCCGTCGCCGAGGCGCGGCGCCTGATGGGGCAGGAGCGCGTCGCCGCGATCCTCGGCACCCACTCCTCGGCCCTGTCGCTCGCCGCGAGCCAGGTCGTGGAGCTCCAGGGCATTCCCTATATCGAGCTTGGCGCCGTAGCGGACGCGATCACGGAGCGCGGGTTCCAGAACCTCTTCCGCACCTGCCCGCGTGCCTCCGACTACGCTGCCGTCGCCCTCGACGCCGTGACCGAGGTGCTCGCCCCGCTCTACGCCGCCGATCCGGCCGCCCTGAAGCTCACCCTGGTGTACGAGGACGCGCCCGGCGCGCAGTCCATCGCGGCGGCGATCGAGCAGCAGGCCGGCCGGCGCGGCGTGCAACTGGTCGAGAAGATCGCCTATCCGTCGCGCTCGGGCGACCTTGCGGCGCTGGTGCCGCGGCTGCGCGGCGTCGGCACCGACATCCTGCTGCACCCGGGCGGCCAGCAGAGCGACATCGTGCCGCTGTTCCGCGGCATGCAGGAGGCGAACTGGCGTCCGCGCATGGTGGTCGGCGCCGGCGGGGGCTACTCGCTGGCCGAGACGGCACGCGCCGTCGGGCCCGGCTTCGAGGGCGTGATGAACGTGGACGTCACGCAATTCGCGGTGCAGGAGCGCATCGCCCCCGGCGCCGGC
This sequence comes from Acetobacteraceae bacterium, assembly GCA_019689515.1. GTDB lineage: Bacteria > Pseudomonadota > Alphaproteobacteria > Acetobacterales > Acetobacteraceae > Caldovatus. Next base: position 1,702 of record JADGHI010000140.1, read on the forward strand.
GAGTTCGCCGAGGCCTACAAGCGCAAGTACGGCTCCGAGCCGCGCACCGGCGATTCCCTCGCCAATGCCGTCGGTGCGCGCGTCTTCCTCGACGCGCTGCAGCGCGCCGGCGCCCTGGACAAGGACCGCCTGCGCGCCGCGCTGCTCGCCACCGACATCGCCGAGGGGACGACCGCCACCGGCTGGGGCGTGCGCTTCGACGAGAAGGGGCAGAACCAGCGCGCGCGCCCCTTCCTCGTGCAATGGCAGGACGGGCACCTGGTGACGGTGTTCCCAGCGGCCGCGGCGGTAGCGCAGCCGCGCGCCAGGCTCGGGCCGCCTCCGGGCTGACGGCCGACGGCCTACTAAGGCGCGACGAGCCGCTCCACGACGGGCCGCAACACCTCTGCCCCGATCGCCGCGGCGATCGCGGTGGCGTGGGGATCGAGCGGCGCATCGAACTCCGCCGCCTCCAACCCGACGACGCGGCCCATCTCGGCGAGCGCGGCGAGGCAGGCGCGCAGCTCTGCCGGCTGGAGCCCGCCGGGAACCTTGTACTCCGCCGGGAAGGCGGCCGGGTCGAGCACGTCCCAGTCCACATGCACCAGCAGCGGGCCTCCGCCGGCCGGCAGCGCCTCGCGCAGCCGCGCCACGAGGTCCGGCCCCGGCGGGACCCGCCGCACGCCATGCGCGTCCATCAGCGGCAGCTCCGTCGGGTCGAGGTCCCGCGCGCCCACCATGACCAGCCGGCGCGGGTCGAGCCCGGCACCGAGGCCGCTGTCCCACAGCCCGGCGGCGGCACTCAGCACCATGCCACCGAGATAGCCGGTCGGCGTGCTCTGCGGCGTGTGGAAGTCGCCATGCGCGTCGAACCACACCACGCCGAGGCCCTCATGGGCGGCGGCAAAGCGCGGCAGGGTGGCGATGCTGTTGGCGCAGCGCCCGGCGACCACGATCGCCCGCTGACCGGCGACAAGGCTGCGCGCCAGGCGCTCCGACACCGCCTCGAGCAGCGGGCGGGCGCGCCGCAGCGCGGGCTCCCAGGATTCCCGCCGGGGCGCGGCGTCGGGCTCGCCCAATGCCTCGGGTTCGAGACCGTGCCGCTCCGCCAAGGCCCTCGCGAGCGCAGCGGCACCGCGCATCGCGCCGGGCGTGCGGTCGCTGACCGGCCCCTGGACGAGGATCAGCCGGGCCGTGCCGGGCGGGGTGGCGGCATGAGCGACGCTCATGCCGGCCCAACGCGGCGGCGGCGCGGCGGGTTCAGTTCACCGTGATGCCGGCCTCGCGGATGATCGCGCCCCACTTGTCCATCTCGCTGCGCATCCAGCGCGCGGCGCCCTCCGGAGTCGTGTCCGAGGCGAGCTGCATGGTCAGTTCGGTCAGCCGCCGCCGGATCGGCTCCTGCTGGAGCACGCGGTTCACCGCGGCGTTCAGCGCCTGCACGACCGGCTGCGGCGTGCCGGCGGGCACCAGCATCATGTGCCAGGTGTAGGCCTCGTAGCCCGGGACGCCGCCCTCGATGAAGGTCGGGATGTCGGGCGCGAAGGAGGCGCGCTCCCGCGTGCTGATGGCGAGGCCGCGCAGCTCGCCGCGCTGGACAAAGGGCAGCGCGCTCGCCGCGACGTCCACGATCATCGGCACGCGCCCGTTGAGCACGTCCGGCATCGCCGCCGCGGAGCCGCGATAGGGGATGTGGTTCACGCGGAGCCCGCCGGCCTGGCGCAGGAAGAGCTCGGTCGCGAGGTGCACTGCGCCGCCATTGCCCGAGGAGGCGTAGTCGTACTTCCCCGGGTTCTCGCGGAACAGCCGGATCAGGTCAGGCAGGGTCTGCGCCGGCAGGTCCTTGTTGACCATGAGGATCATCGGGATCTGCCCGACCAGGACGACGGGCGTGAAGTCCGCCACCGGATTGAAGGACAGACGCGGGAACAGCGCCGGCAGCACCGAATGCGCGATGGTGGTGTAGAGCACCGTGTATCCGTCCTTCGGCGCCTTCGCCACGGCCTCCGTGCCGATCACCACGCCGGAGCCGGTGCGGTTTTCCACCACGACGCGCTGCGGCAGGATCTTCGAAAGCTCGTCGGCGATCAGCCGCGCCGGCACGTCGGTCGGCCCGCCCGCGGCGAAGGGCACGATGAGGCGCACCGGCTGGTTCGGCCAGTTGCCTGCGGCCCCCTGGGCGATGGCCGGGCGACTGAGGGTGGCCGGCGCGGCGGCGGCGCCGAACGCGGCGGCCGAGCCGAGAACGAGGTGGCGGCGGCGATGCATGGCGGTGCTCCCTCCCCGATGTCCGCAATTGCTGTGCCTGTGAATGGGGGCGCGCGAGTTAGCCGTCAACGCTGCCGACGTAAGCGGCACCGCAGTGGGCGCCCCCGTCAGGCGCGCGGATCGAGCCGCAGGCCCGTTTCGGCGTCGAAGATATGCAATGTATCCGCCGGGAGCCGGAGCGGCAGGACCGCGCCGGCCTGCGGTGCAGCGGCGCCCGGCAGCCGCGCGGTGAAGCTCTCTCCCCCCGGCAGCCGCCCGTGCAGCACCGTCTCCGAACCGAGCGGCTCGGCGAGCTCGATGGCAAGCGGCAGCCCCCCCTCATCGCCCGGAGCGGCATGGACATGCTCGGGCCGGACGCCGACAACGATGCGCCGCCCCTCCGGGCCTGGCCGCGGCCCGTCCGCGAAGCGCAGCACCGGCCCGGCGGCGAGCGCGGCGGCGCGGCCCTCCTCGGCCAGGGTAGCATCCAGGAAGTTCATCGCCGGGCTGCCGATGAAGCCGGCGACGTAGGTATCCGCGGGCCGCGCCCAGACCTCCATCGGCGTCGCGATCTGCGCGGCACGGCCCTGGTGCATCACGACGAGCCGGTCGCCGAGCGTCATCGCCTCCGTCTGGTCGTGGGTGACGAAGAGCGAGGTCACGCCGAGCCGCTTCTGCAGCCGCCGGATCTCGGCGCGCATCTGCACGCGCAGCTTGGCGTCGAGGTTCGAGAGCGGCTCGTCGAACAGGAACAGCCTGGGCTCCCGCACGATCGCGCGCCCCATCGCCACGCGCTGCCGCTGCCCGCCGGAGAGTTGTCGCGGCCTGCGGTCCAGCAGGGAGGAGATGCCGAGCAGCTCCGCCGTCTCCTGCACGCGGCGGCGGATCTCCGCGCGCGGCACGCGGCGGATCTTCAGGCCGTAGGCCATGTTGTCGAACACGCTCATATGCGGATAGAGCGCGTAGTTCTGGAACACCATCGCGATGTCGCGGTCCGCCGGCTCGAGCGGCGTCACGTCCCGCCCGTCGATGAGCACGCGCCCCTCGGTTGGCGTCTCCAGCCCGGCGACGATGCGGAGCAGCGTGGACTTGCCGCAGCCCGAGGCGCCGACGATCACCACCATCTCCCCGTCGGCCACGGAGAGGTCGATCCCGTGCAGGACCTGGACGGAGCCGAAGGACTTCCTCACGCCCACGAGTTCGAGTGTGGCCATGCGCGCGCTACTTCTCCGTCTCGGTCAGGCCGCGCACGAACCAGCGCTGCATCAGCACCACCACCGCGACCGGCGGCAGCATCGCCATCACCGCAGTCGCCATGATGGTGTTCCACTCGTTCTGCGCGTCGCCGGTGCCGATCATCTTCGAGAGGCCGACGACGATCGTCTCCAGCGACCTGTCGTTCACCACGAGCAGCGGCCAGAGATACTGGTTCCAGCCGTAGATGAACAGGATCACGAACAGCGCCGCGATGTTGGTGACGGAAAGCGGCACCACCACGTCCCTGAAGAAGCGAAGCGGCCCGGCGCCGTCCATCTTCGCCGCCTCCACGTACTCGTCCGGGATGGTGAGGAAGAATTGCCGGAACAGCAGCGTGGCGGTGGCGGAGGCGACCAGCGGCACCACCAGCCCCGCCATGGTGTTGATCAGCGAGAGGTCCACCATGACCTGGAAGGTCGGGATGATCCGCACCTCGACCGGCAGCATCAGCGTGATGAAGATCATCCAGAAGAACGCCATGCGCCCGGGGAAGGAGAAGAACACCACGGCATAGGCGGAGAGCAGCGAGATCGCGATCTTCCCCGCCGCGATCAGCAGCGCCATCAGCGCGCTGTTCCACAGCATCGCCGCCGCGCCCGCCGCACGGAAGCGGCCGCCGCCCTGCGTCCAGGCGGTGGCGTAGTTCTCGGCGGCGTGGGGCCCCGGCAGCAGCGGCACCTCGCCACGCCCGATGGTCGCGGCGTCGTGCGTCGATCCGACCAGGGTGATCCAGATGGGCAGGGCAAAGACGAGGACGCCGAGGATCAGCCAGCCATGCGTCCAGATACGGTCGAGCAGGCGCCGCCGCCGCGCGGAGGCCGCCGCCGCTGCCGCTTCCTCGGCCGGAGCGATCCCCTCGGGCGCGCGCATCAGTAGTGCACCCGGCGCTCGACATAGCGGAACTGCACCGCCGTCAGCGCGATCACGATCGCCATCAGGATCACGCTCTGCGCCGACGACCCGCCAAGGTTCAGGTTCTGCACGCCGTCCACGTAAACCTTGTAGATCAGCGTCTCCGTCGCCTTGCCTGGCCCGCCGCCGGTCAGGGCGTGGATCACCCCGAAGGTGTCGAAGAAGGCGTAGGTCAGGTTCACCACCAGCAGGAAGAAGGTGGTGGGCGAGAGCAGCGGGAACACCACGGTCCAGAACCGCCGCGCCGGCCGCGCTCCGTCGATCGCCGCCGCCTCCAGCACGGAGCGCGGGATGGACTGCAGCCCGGCGAGGAAGAAGATGAAATTGTAGCTCACCTGCTTCCAGGCGGAGGCGAAAATCACCAGGAGCATCGCCTGCGCCCCGTTCAGCTTGAAGTCCCAGGCGATGCCCGCCGCGTTCAGTGCCCGCCCGAACAGCCCGATCGCGGGGTGGAACAGGAACAGCCACAGCACCGCGGCGACCGCCGGCGCCACGGCGTAGGGCCAGATCAGCAGCGTCTTGTACACACCGGCGCCGCGGATGCTCTTGTCCGCCAGCACCGCGAGGAACAGCGCCGCGCCGAGCGCGAGCGCGGCGACGGAGGTGGAGAACACCGCCGTGTTCCACACCGCGTTCAGGTAGAGGGGGTCGGACAGCACCTCGCGGAAATTCTCGAGGCCCACGAATTCCGAACTCAGCCCGAACGGGTCCTCGCGCAGCACGCTCTGCCGGATCGCCTGCCCCGCGGGCCAGAAGAAGAAGACCAGCGTGACGGCGATCTGCGGCGCGAGCAGCAGATAGGGCAGGAGCTTGCCGCGGAAGATGACGCGCCTGCGCATGGTCCTGCCCGGCGGAAGGCGGCCGCGCCGCTCAGCGGGCGGCGCGGTTCTGCCGTTCGAAGTTGCGCAGCACCTGGTTGCCGCGGTTCACCGCGTTGTCCATCGCCTGCTGCGCGCTCTGCTGGCCTTGGAAGGCCTTCTCCAGCTCCTCCTGCATGATGTTGCGGATCTCGACGAAACCGCCGAGGCGGATGCCGCGGCTGTTCTCCGTCGTCTGGCCGCCGCCGCGCAGGAGCTGCTGGATCGGGATGTCGGCGCCCGGGTTCTGCTGGTAGTACCCGCTCGCCCGCGCGCGCTCATAGGCGGCGCGGGTCAGGGGCAGGTAGCCGGTGTCGGTGTGCCACTTGGCCGCGACATCGGGCCGCGCGAGGTAGCGGAGCAGCTCCGCGACGCCGCGCCACTCCTCGGCGCTCCGCCCCTGGCTCGGGCCACGGTTCAGGGCCCAGAACGCCGCCCCGCCGATGATCGAGTTGATCGGCGCGCCCCGCACCTCCGGGTCGTAGGGCAGCATCGCCACGCCCCACTGGAACCGGGCCTCCCGCACGGTCCGCGCGCGCAGGCCGGAGGAGGCGAACAGGATCGCGCACTCGCCGGAGGGGAACAGGGCGTCGCCCGCGGAGTCGCGGCCGCCGTAGCGGAACAGCCCCTCGCGCTGCCAGTCCACCAGGTTCCCGATGTGGCGCACAAGGGTGGGGTTGTTGATCCGGAGCTCCGCGTTCAGCCCGTTGAAGCCGTTGGCCTGGGTAGCGAGCGGCAGGTTGTGGATGGCGCTGAACTGCTCGATCTGGATCCAGGCCGGCCAGGCCGTGCTCATCGGGCAGGCGACGCCCGCCGCCTTGAGCTTCCGCGCTGCCTCGGCCACCTCCGGCCAGGTCTCGGGGAAGCGCTCAGGGTCCAGCCCCGCCCGGCGGAAGGCGTCCTTGTTGTAGAACACGATCGCGGTCGAGGAGTTGAACGGCATCGCCATCTGCCGCCCGTCGCTCGTCGCGTAGTAGTCGCGCACCGGGGCGAGGAAGTCGCCGAAGTCGATCTGGACCCCTGTCTCGCGCAGCAGCTCGTGCACCGGCTTCACCGCGCGGCCGGCGGCCATCATCGTGCCGGTGCCGACCTCGAACATCTGCACCACATGCGGTGCGGTATTGGCGCGGAAGGCCGCGATCGCCGCGACCATCGTCTCGGAATAGGAGCCGCGGAAGGTCGGCACCACCCGGTAGCGCTGCTGGCTCTGGTTGAAGTCGTTGACGATGCCCTCCAGCAGTCCGCCGAGCGGCTGCGCCAGCCCGTGCCAGAACTGGATCTCGACCGGCTGCTGCCCCTGCTGGGCCCGCGGCGCACCCGCGGGCGGCAGCGCGGCGGTAGCGAGGCCGAGCGCGACGGCCCCGGCGGCGGCGAGAAAGCGGCGCCTCATGACGTTGTCCTCTCCCGTGGATGTCCCGGTGCGGAGCCCGCCTATCCGGGCATCCTTGCGGCCGTATTACAGGATCGGGTCAGCCCGATGAAGCGCCCGCGCCGCTGCCGGACGCGGCCGCTACGGCCTCCGGCCGCCGCCCCACCAGGTGCTCGTACACCTCCGGATCGGTGGCGCCTTCGGTGCCGAACAGCAGCACCCGGCTGTCCGGCTG
>JADGHI010000141.1 GCA_019689515.1 Acetobacteraceae bacterium
CTCCAGCCCCCAGGGGCGAGGGCGCGGCGGGGCGGAGCCCTGCGTCTCCAGCGGGCAGCGGTGCGGCCGCTTCCCGATACCGCCTGGCATGGCGGCGCCTCCTGCCTCTCGCGCTCCTCGTCCTGGCCCTCGCCCTGGCCTACGCGCTCGGCCTGCACCGCCTGCTCTCCCTCGATGCGCTGGCCCGGCACCGCGAGGCGCTGACGGCGCTGGTCGCCGCCCATCCGCTTCCCGCCGCCGGGCTCTACCTCGCCGCCTACATCGCCGTGGTCGCCCTCTCCCTGCCCGGTGGCGCGGTCATGACCCTCGCCGGCGGCTTCCTGTTCGGTCCCTGGCTCGGCGCCGCCTTCGCCGTGCTCGGCGCCACCATCGGCGCCTGCCTGCTGTTCCTCGCCGCCCGCTCCGCCCTCGCCCCGCTGGTCGCCGCGCGTGCGGCGCCGCTGCTCGACCGCGTCCGGCCCGGCCTCGAACGCGAGGGATTCTTCTATCTCCTCGCGCTGCGGCTGATGCCGGTGGTGCCGTTCTGGCTGCTCAACCTCGCCCCGGCCCTGGTCGGCATGCGCTTCCTCCCCTATGCCGCCGCCACGGCCGTCGGGATCGTCCCGGCGACGACGGTGTTCGCCGGCATCGGCGCGGGGCTGGGCGAGATCCTGGCGCGGGGCGAGACCCCCGACCTCTCCGTGATCCTCTCCCCCGGCATCCTGCTTCCGCTGCTCGGGCTGGCGGCGCTGTCGCTGCTCGGGGCGTGGTGGCGGCGGCGCAGGGGGACGCAGGGGAATGGCTGACTACGATGTAGCGATCATCGGCGCCGGCGCGGCCGGGCTCTCCATCGCCGCGTTTTCCGCCCAGCTCGGCCTCAAGGTCGCGCTGATCGAGCGCGGCCGGATGGGCGGCGACTGCCTGAATTACGGCTGCGTCCCCTCCAAGGCCCTGCTCGCCGCCGCCCACCGTGCGCAGGCGGCGCGCGAGGCCGGGCGCTTCGGCATCCGCCTCCCGCCCCCCGAGATCGACTGGGCGGCGGTGCGCGCCCATGTCCGCGGCGCGGTTGACCGCATCGCGCCCAACGACTCGGAGGAGCGCTTCCGCGCCCTCGGCGCCGATGTCATCCGCGCCAGCGCCCATTTCGTCGCGCCCGACGCGATCGAGGCCGGCGGCCGCCGCTACACCTTCCGCCGCGCCGTGGTCGCCGCCGGCAGCGCCCCGGTGGTGCCGGCCATCCCGGGCCTCGCCGAGGTGCCCTACGTCACCAACGAGACCATCTTCGACCTCGAGGACCCGCCCGGCCACCTGATCGTCCTCGGCGGCGGCCCGATCGGGCTGGAGATGGCACAGGCCCATGCCCGGCTCGGCTGCCTCGTCACCGTCATCGAGGCGGCGCCGAGCATCGCCGGGCGCGAGGACCCCGAGCTGGTCGAGGGCTTGCGCCAGGCGCTCCGGGCCGAGGGCGTGACCCTGCGCGAGGGCGCGACGCTGCGCCGGGTCGAGCCGGACGAGCCCGGCGGCCTGGTGGCGGTGCTGGAGGACGGCAGCCGGATCGCCGGCACGCATCTGCTGCTCGCCGTGGGCCGGGCGCCGCGCCTCGCCGGCCTCGACCTGCCGGCCGCCGGCATCGAGGCCACGCGGCAGGGCATCGCGACCGACCTCTCGCTGCGCTCCGTCTCCAACCGCCGGGTCTGGGCGGCGGGCGACATCGCCGACCCGCGCGGCCTCGGCCCGCGCGCCTTCACCCATGTCTGCTCGCAGCACGCCGCGATCGTCGCGCGCTCGATGCTGTTCCGCCTCCCGGCGAAGCTGGACTACGCGGCGCTGCCGCGCGTCATCTACACCGACCCCGAACTGGCCCAGGTCGGGCTAACCGAGGCCGAGGCGCGGGAGGCCGGGCACACGGCGCTGCGCATCCTGCGCTGGCCGCTCTCCGACAACGACCGCGCGGTGGCCGAGGGCCGGCCGGAGGGGTTGGTGAAGCTCATAACCACGCCGAAGGGCCGCCTGCTCGGCGCCTCGGTGCTGGGCGCCCGGGCGGGCGACATGGCCGGGATCTTCGGGCTGATGATCGGCCGGAAGCTGCCGCTCTCGGCGCTCGCCGGGCTGGTCCTGCCCTACCCGACCCTGGCCGAGGCGGCCAAGCGCGCGGCCGGGGAATTCTTCACCCCGAAGCTCCTTTCCCCGGTTGCGAAGCGGCTGGCCGGCTTGCTCATGCGTTTGCCCTGACGCTTACTGCCGTCTTCGATCGCTGCGCTTGCGAAAAGCGGGACACCCCCATGGAACGCACGCTCACGGGCCGCACGGCCCTGGTCACCGGCTCGACCTCCGGCATCGGGCTCGGGATCGCCCGAATGTTCGCGGAGGCCGGGGCCAAGGTCATGCTGAACGGCCTCGGCCGGCCCGAGGACATCGCCGCCGCCCGGCGGGAAGTCGGCGCGGCCATGGGCGGCGGCGAGGCGCCCTATTCCGACCACGACCTGTCGAAGCCGGAGGCCGTGCGCGCCATGGTCGCCGCGGCGGAGAAGGCGCTCGGGCAGGTGGACATCCTGGTCAACAACGCCGGCATCCAGTTCACCGCGCCGGTCGAGGACTTCCCGGACGAGAAGTGGGACCAGATCCTCGCGATCAACCTCTCGTCCAATTTCCACGCGATCAAGGCGGTGCTGCCTGGGATGAAGGCGCGGGGCTGGGGGCGGATCATCAACATCTCCTCCGCCCACGGCCTGACCGCGAGCCCCTTCAAGGTCGCCTACATCGCCGCCAAGCACGGCGTCGTCGGCCTGACGAGGACCGTGGCGCTGGAGGTCGCCCGCACCGGCGTGACCTGCAACGCGATCTGCCCGGGCTTCACCCGCACCCCGCTCGCCGAGCGGCAGGTCGTCGCCGCCGCGCAGGAGCGCGGCATCAGCGAGGAAGAGGCGCTGACCGAGGTGGTGCTCGCCAAGCAGCCCTCCAAGCGCTGGGTGGAGGTGGAGGAAGTCGCGCGCATGGCCCTCTATGTCTGCGGGCCCGACACCGGGAGCCTGAACGGTGCGGCGCTGAGCATAGACGGCGGCTGGACCGCGGCGTGACGGAGCGCGCGCCCCAGGCCGGGCCGAAGCGCAGCGCGGCCGACCGGGAAGCGGCCGACCGCATCGCGGCCACCGAGGTGCTCGGCCCGGTCGCGCACCACGCGCCGCAGCCCTCGACGCCCTCCCGCGCGCCGTCCGGGCGGCGCCGCATCAGCCTGGCCCTGCAGGGCGGCGGCACGCACGGCGCCTTCACCTGGGGTGCGCTCGAACGCCTGCTCGAGGACGACCGCCTGGAGATCGACGGCGTCTCCGGCACCTCGGCCGGGGCGATCAACGCGGTGATGCTGGTCCAGGGCCTCATCAAGGAGGGGCCGGAGGGCGCGATCCGCGAGCTCGACCGCTTCTGGCGGAGCATCGGCGCCAGGCTGACGGTGAGCCCCGTCCGCAGCCTGCCCTGGGAGCGGCTGATCTGGGGGCACGACCTGACCTACTCGCTGGCCTACCAGGCCTTCGAGACGCTGACGCGCATCCTCTCGCCCTACCAGCTCAACCCCACGCCCTTCGACTACAACCCGCTGCGCCGCGCGCTCGAGCAGTCGGTGGATGTCGAGCTCCTGCGCAGTGCGGAGAAGGCGCCCAAGCTCTTCGTGTCGGCGACCAACGTGCGCACCGGCAAGCCGCGCATCTTCAGCCGCAAGGAGATCAGCGTGGACGCGCTGCTCGCCAGCGCCTGCCTGCCGCACATCTTCAAGGCGGTGGAGATCGACGGCGAGCCCTACTGGGACGGCGGCTATCTCGGCAACCCGGCGCTCTGGCCGCTCTACGAGCAGGGCGGGCCGCCCGACATCGTGCTGGTCCAGCTCAACCCGCTCGTGCGGGAGGAGGTCCCGACCACCCCCGCCGAGATCGTGAACCGGCTGAACGAGATCACCTTCAACGGCTCGCTGGTGGCGGAGATGCGCGCGCTCGACTTCGTTCAGCGCCTGCTCGACGCGGGGCGGCTGGAGCAGCCGCGCTACCGCCGCCTGTTCGTGCACGTGATCGAGGACGAGGAGCGGATGCGCCGCTTCAAGCTCTCGACCAAATACAACGGCGACTGGGACTTCCTCCAGACCCTGCGCGGCTACGGCCGCGAGGCGGCGGACCGCTGGCTCGCCGAGCATTTCGACAAGCTGGGACGGGAGAGCAGCATCGATATCCGGGCGCGCTACCTCTGAGGTAGGGGAGACGGACTGGGAGGACGTGCGATGCCGATCGGGATCTGGTTGCGGATCGCGCTGGCGGCGGTGGTGGGCATCGTGGGGCTGGTCGCGCTGCCCCACTGGCACACACAGGAGCCGACCGGCGACTATCTGGCCGTGGCGCTGTTCGCCGCCTGCGCCGGCTACGCGATGTGGCAGGTGCGCCAGTATTTCGACGCGCGCGAACGGGGCGGCGAGAACTGACAAGAGGAAGGACGATGAGCGACGGCGGCACGGCGGCGGCGGCGGCGAATCCGGGCTGGGACCCGGCGCAATACCTGCGCTTCGCCGACGAGCGGCTGCGCCCCGCCCTCGACCTGATCGCGCGCATCCAGCATCCCGGCCCGATGCGGCGCGTGGTGGACCTCGGCTGCGGCGCGGGCAACGCCCTGCCGGTCCTCGCCGCGCGCTTCCCCGGCGCGGAGGTCATCGGCGTGGACGGCTCGGCGGCGATGCTCGCCCGCGCCGCGAAGGCGGGATTCCGGGTCGAGCAGGCCGACATCGCCACCTGGACGCCGGCGGACGGGCCGGTGGACGTGATCTTCTCCAACGCCGCCCTGCACTGGCTCACCGGGCACGAGACCCTGTTCCCGCGTCTGCTCGGCTGCCTCGCCCCGGGCGGCGTGCTCGCGGTGCAGATTCCGGCGATGGACGACGCGCCGTTCCGGACGCTGCAGTACGAGGTCGCGGCGCGCGAGGGGCAACCCTGGACGGAGCGGCTGCGCGGCGTGCGCAGCGCGCCGCCGATCCCGGCGCCCGAGGCCTATTACGACCTGCTGGCCGGCCGCACCGCCGCGCTCGACCTCTGGCTCACGGAATACATCCACGTGCTGCGCGGCCCCGATCCCATCGTGCAATGGGCCATGGGCACCAGCCTGCGGCCGTTCCTCGACGCGCTCGACGGCCCGGAGGGGACGGACTCGCCGCGGTCAGCCTTCCTCGCCGCCTATGCCGAGGCCGTGCGGCCGCACTACCCGCCGCGCGCGGACGGCGCGGTGCTGCTGCCGTTCCGGCGGCTGTTCATCCTGGCGCGGGTCTAGCCCCTCGTCGGCCTGGCCATGGTCAGGCCGGCACGGGGCCAGGTGGTTCTGAGGCGGCGCGTCACGCCCTGGGCGTTTCCGCGCAGGACGACCGTGGCCCAGGCGTAGCAACGGCAGCAGCGGAGGCGGGTGCCGCCGCCCAGCCCGGCCAGAAGGAGCGGTCCGCCTCGGCGCGGATCGCCTCCAGCCGCTCCGCGAAGGGCAGGGAGCGTCGCCCGGCGAGCAGTGCCCGCAGCCGCCCTTCCATTCGCCCGCGGTTCAGCCAAAGCATCAGGCTCGCCCCGAATCCGAGACCGGCATAGCGGCGCAGCCCTTGCGCCGTGTCCAGGTCGTAGGGGTGGCAATAGCTCCAGAAGATGCCCTGCGGCGCGGCGTCGGGCTGGCGCGCGAAGCGCCTCAGCCGCCAGGGCGGCAGGTAGCGGAGATACATCCCGCCGAGGAACGGGATCGCCAGCGGCCCCATCCGGCCGAGCGGGCAGGGCAGCTCCAGCACCCCGGACGGCCAGAGGAAGGGCCGCCGCGGCGCGCCCGGATAGCCGTGAAGGAAGTTCCAAGCCGGCACGACCGAGGAGGAGTAGGCAAAGCCGAGCTCACCGAGAATCGCCGTGGCCCAGGGTGCGGTCTCCGCGGTCAGCGAGAACATCGGCGCGCGGAAGCCCAGCACCGGCACGCCGCCAAGGTCCTCGATCCGCGCCTTGCACGCCGCGAGGTCGGCGCGGAATCGCTCCGGCGTCTCGACGCGAAGCGCGCGGTGCCGCTCGCCATGCGAGGCGAGCTCATGGCCGCGCCGGGCGATCTCGCGCACCAGGCCGGGGGCGCGGCGGGCTGCCTCGCCGAGGATGAAGAAGGTGCCGCGCCCTCCGCCGCCCGCTTCCTCCAGCATGTCGAGCAGGCGGCGGGTGGTGCGTTCCAGCCGGTCGGTGGACTCCTCGGTGTGCAGCTCCTCCACGTCCACGGTGAAGGTGAAGCAGGAGGGCAGAGCGGCGAACCACGCGGCGCGCCGAATCGCAGCGGCATCGCCTGCAGGCGGCGCGTCCGCGCCCGCCGTTTCGGGCCATCCCGCCCTTGAGACGCCGCTTGGCCCTTGATAGCCTTGAGGTTCGGCGCGGGGGGGCGGCGCGAGTGTCCGATTGCGTGGCATCCGACTTTCTGGCATCCGGCGGTCTGATATCGGGCGTCCCGGCCGCACGGAACCCAGGCGCCGCGCCTTTCTTCCACCGCCGCCGGCGCGGCGAGGATGTCCGTCCTCCAACCGATTGCGGGGCCTTGGTCCGAGCATGTCCGTGACTTCGACAGTTCCCTTGGAAGCCGAACTCGCCCAGCTGATCGTCGAGGCCCTGCATCTCGAGACCGCGCCGGAGGACATCGATCCCGAGGCGCCGCTGTTCAACGAGGGCCTGGGCCTCGATTCGATCGACGCGCTCGAGATCGCGCTCGCCATCTCCCGCCGCTACGGCTTCCAGCTCCGCTCCGACGACGAGCGCAACCACCGCATCTTCGCCAATCTGCGCGCGCTCGCCGCGCATATCGAGAAGCACCGGACCAGATAGGGGGCGCCACGGGATGGCCGGGGAGCCGCGCGCCGCCTCGCCGTCGCTTGCGCTGACCGGGCTGTTTGCCGGTGCTGCCTTCGTGCTGGCCCGCTCCCTCGGAGCGGACGGCATCGCCGCCGCCGCGCTGCTCGCACTGGCGGCGGTGGCGTGCGCGCGCGGCAGCGGTCGCAGCGCGGCACCGCCCGGGCGCCTCGGCCTCGCCCTGGGCCTCGCGGCGCTCGCGGCGGGAGTCGCGGTTGCGCCGCCGCCAGGACTCACGCGCGCGCTCGATGCCCTGCCGCTCGCGACGGAACTGCTCTGCGCGCTGGGCTTCGCCGCGACGCTCCTTCCCGGGCGGGAGCCGCTGATCGCGCGCTACACGCGGCTCGACTGGGGCACGGTGCCGCCGGAATGCGAGGGCTACGCGCGCCGCCTCACCGCGTTCTGGGCGGGGCTGCTGTTCCTGCTGGGGCTCGTGCACGGCCTCGTCCTGGCCGGCGTCCTGGCGGTGCCGGGCGGAACCCTCCTGGCGGCGAATCTCGGCGTGGTGGCGGCGGCGTTCCTGGGCGAGCACCTGGTGCGCACCCTGCGCTTCCCGCATCTCGGCGTCGCCTCGCCGCTGCGGACCTGGCGCGTCATGCTGCGCGCCGGCTGGCAGGAGGCGATTCTCTCCTCCAGCCCGACGCCGCCGCCGAGCCGCCATCGCCATGCGGGCTGACGCCGCCGGAGCAACAGGGGTGCCGAGCCTGCCACTGACCGGGCGCCGACCCGACGCAGTGCTGTTCCGCCGCCATGGCGGCGAGGCGATCACCGTCGGCCGCTTCCTCGCCGAGGCCGCCGCCCTGGCGGCGCGGCTGCCGGAGGCGCCCTGGGCGATCAACCTCTGCGCCGACCGCTACCTCACCCTGCTCGGCTTCGCCGCGGCGCTGTTGCGCGGCCAGACCACCCTGCTCTCGGCCGACCGCTCTCCGCGCCGGCTGCGCGAACTGGCGGAGCGCTATCCGGGCGCCCATGCCCTGGTGGACGACGCCGCCACCCTGGCGCAGGACGCCGCGGCCGCCGCCTGCCCGGTCACGGTGACCGGCTGCGCGGGGGCGGCTTCCCTGCCGCGCGACGCCGCCGCGCCGGCCCCGCCCGCGCCCCGCATCCCGGCGGACCGGATCGCCGCCATCGCCTTCACCTCCGGCAGCACCGGCGAGCCGACGCCGCACGCCAAGCCCTGGGGCGCCCTGGTCGCCGGCGCGCACGCCGCGGCGAAGCGCTTCGGCCTCGACGATCCCGCCCGGCCCGCGAGCATCATCGCCAGCGTCCCGGCGCAGCACATGTACGGCTTCGAGACGACGCTGCTGCTCCCGCTGCACGGCGAGGCGGCGGGCCATGCCGGGCCCACCTTCTACCCCTCCGACCTCGCCGAGGCGCTGGCGCAAGCGCCGCCGCGCCGCATCCTCATCACCACGCCGCTGCAGCTCCGCGCCCTGCTCGCCTCCGGCGCCACGCTGCCGGCGCTGGAGGCGGTGATCTCCGCCACCGCGCCACTCGCCGAGGAGCTCGCCGCGTCGGCGGAACAGGCCTGGCGGACCCGCGTGCTGGAGATCTACGGCGCGACCGAGGCCGGCTCCCTCGCCAGCCGGCGCACCGTGGAGGGGCCGCTGTGGCGGCCCTATGACGGCATCCGCCTCCGCATCGCCGCGGACGGCCCCCCCCACC
>JADGHI010000142.1 GCA_019689515.1 Acetobacteraceae bacterium
CCAGCCGAGCAGCGGCAGCAGCGCCGTCGAGACCGGCCAGCCCACCGTGCTCGCGAAGCCCGCGATCAGCGTCACCTGGGTGATCGGCCGCCGCGCCTCCCGGCCATAGAGGCGCCCGAGCGTGGCGAAGGTCGGGTCGTAGAGCCCCATCGCCATGCCGACGCCGAGCACCGCCCAGCCGGCGAACCAACCCACGATCCCCGGCAGCAGGCCGAGCATCACGAGGCCAGCGGCCAGCACGAAGGACGAGGCGATGAGCACGCCGCGCCCTCCCCGCGCCTCGATCGCCCGGCCGACGTGCGGGGCGCAGAACCCCGCGACCAACAGCGCCGCCGAGAAGGCGCCGACCACCACCGCGCGCGACTGGCCGAGATCCTCTGCCACCGGCGCGGCGAACACGGCGGGCAGGTAGTAGGTACAGGCCCAGGCGATGGTCTGGGCGAGGCCGAGCGCGACCGCGACCCGTCCGGGCCGGGCCCGCGGCGCCTGCGTGGTCGCCTCCGGCGCGCTCAACCGCGGCAGCCGTCGCCAGCGCGCGCCGGCGTCGTCCAGGGCGGCGGGCCGAAGGTGCGGTGCGGCCCGCAAGGGAAGGAAGGATCGGGGCGGAAGCCGGTGGCAAGGATCGCGCGCCGCTCGCCGCGCACCCTGCGTGGCGGCACCGCGCTGCCTTCTCCGGCGCCAGTGGCTTGCACCCGGCCATCCGCATCGCGCGCGTCGTACTCCCCCGGGTAGGGGGCGAAGGCGATGACGGCGACCGAGTCCACCTGCATGGGCGCATGTTCGCCGAGTTCGCCGCGCGCCGCCAGGGCGTCGTCCGCCGCCCTACAGCCGAATTTCGACATGGCGTGCCGAAGGCCCGCCCTAGCCGTTGATGCCCGGTTAGCCGGTCGCGGCGCTCAGCCTTCGAGGGTGAATAGCGTATGCTGCGCCTTGCGCAGTTGGTCCTGCGGGTCGGGCAGGGGGCCGACCCGATGCCTCCATCCGGCCTGCCCAACGGCAGCGGCGGGATGCGATTCGTCCCGCCCGTACACTGGTAGAAGCGTTCAGCCGCGCCCCATCAGCAGCAGCGAACGGGCCTGCTCGCGCCAGCGGCGCATGCGCTGGACCAGCCGGGCCTCGAGCGACTCCACCATCGCGACCTGCCGCGGCCAGCGCGCCTGAGCCCAGGCCATGCCGCGATGGGCCCAATGGTACTGGTGACGTAGCACGAACAATCCGAGGGCGATGAACAGCGCGCCCTGCAGGATCGGCAGCACGGTGCCGAGCGCGCCGAGACCGAGCAGCGACCAGCCAAAGACCTTGCGCCCGAAGGACGGGCGGTACTCCATCATTCCACCCTCTCCTCCGCCGCGGCGGGCGAATGGGCCGCGTCGAGCCCAGGCGCCGGCCTCTCGGTCAGCACATAGAGGTATTCGACGTTGCGCAGCCGGCCCACCGTGCCGACGCGCTCGCCGCGCGGGTTGTGGATGCCGATCTTGGCGCCGACGTAGCGGTCGTGCGGGATCGCGATGACCTGCAGGTGGCCGCCGCAGCCCCTGGCGCGCAGGATCGCCTCCAGCTCCGCGCGGGAGAGATGGCCCTCGTCGTTGAAGGAGACAAGCAGGGCGCGGCAGCGCAGCGCGCCGACGACGCGCGCGAGCGCCGGGCCGATGCTGCGGCGGCCGTTGAAGGCGCTCGTCCGGGTTCGGCAGTCGGCGCGCTTGCAGGCGACGCCGTACACCTCCGGGCTGTCCCAGCGGACGATTGTCTCCCAGACGTGATAATTGCGCAGATAGGAGTGCTGGTTGTAGGGCGGGTCGAGATAGGCGAGGTCGGCCTCGATGCTGGGGGCGATGCGCTCGGCATCGGCGCAGGTGGCGACGCAAGGGCCCGCGGCGGGGCGCGGAAGCAGGCGCGGCAGCCGCAGCTCGAGGTCGTTCAGCGCGCGCGGCGCCCAGCGCTTCATGTAGGCCATCTGGAGGCCCGCGGTGGAATCCACGCGGTCGGCGGCCTCGAGCAGCGAGGTGAGCAGCACCGCCTCCAGCTCCGGCTCCGCGTCGAGGGCGGCGATGGCGTCGCGGATCGCGTCGATGCGCTCGCCGTTCTTCGGGTGGAAGAAGCGGGAGCGCAGACAGTAGGTCTCGGTCACGTAGCCGGGGCGGCCGGGCAGGCGCTGGAGGTCGGCGAGGATGCGCCGCGCCGGCTCCGCCCAGCGCTCGGCGTCGGCCTGGACGTAGCAGGTGGCGATCGTATGGGCGTAGGCGTTGTGGTCGTTGGCGAGCACGCGGTAGCCGGCGGCCTTCAGCGCGTGGCCCACGCGCGCCGTGCCGGAGAACAGGTCGGCCACCGTCCCGCCGGGCGGCAGGATGGCGCCGATGACGCGCATGATGTGCGGCAGGAGCGCGCGCTTCGAGCCGATGTACTTGATCACCGGTGAGGCCGCCCGACGCGCTGGAGGCGCCGCTCCCGCCCGCCGCTAGATGTGCAGCGCCTGGCCGGATGCCGCGAGCGCCGCCTCCTTCACCGCCTCGTTCAGCGACGGATGGGCGTGGCTGGTGCGGCCGACATCCTCCGCGCTCGCGCCGAATTCGATGGCGAGGGCGAGCTCCGCGATCAGCGTGCCGGCATCGGGCCCGATGATGTGCGCGCCGAGCAGGCGGTCGGTCGCCTTGTCGGCCAGCAGCTTCACGAAGCCGTCGGTGTCGCCCATCGCGCGGGCGCGACCATTGGCGGTGAAGGGGAACTTGCCGACCTTGTAGGCGATGCCCTCGGCCTTCAGCTGCTCCTCGGTGCGGCCGACCGAGGCGACCTCGGGCCAAGTGTACACGACGCCGGGGATGGCCTCGTAATTCACGTGCCCGGCCTTGCCGGCGATGATCTCGGCCACCGCCACTCCCTCGTCCTCCGCCTTGTGCGCGAGCATCGGGCCGGCGATGCAGTCGCCGATCGCCCAGATGCCCGGCACGTTGGTGGCGTAGTGGCCGTTGGTCGCGATCCGGCCGCGCTCGTCGAGCGCGCCGCCGACCGCGTCGAGGCCGAGTCCGTTCACGTAGGGCCGGCGCCCGATCGCGACCAGGACGACGTCGGCCGTGATCTCCTCCGCCGCACCGCCTTCCGCCGGCTCAAGGGTCAGCGTGACGCCCTCATTGCCCTTGCGCGCGCCGGTGACCTTCGTCTTGAGGCGGAACTTCATGCCCTGCTTCGCGAGGATGCGCTCGAAGGCCTTGCCGACCTCCCCGTCCATCCCGGGCACGATGCGGTCGAGGAACTCCACCACCGTCACCTGTGCGCCGAGGCGGCGCCAGACGCTGCCCAGCTCGAGCCCGATATAGCCGCCGCCGATCACCACGAGGCGCTCCGGCACGCGGTCCAGCTCCAGCCCGCCGGTGGAGGTGACGATCACCCGTTCGTCCACCTCGACGCCGGGGAGCGGGATGCTCTCGCTGCCGGTGGCGATGACGATGTGCTTCGTCTCGTACTCCTCGCCGTTCACCGCGACCCGGCCGGGCGCGAGGATGCGGCCCTCGCCCTTCAGCCAGGTGACCTTGTTCTTGCGGAACAGGAACTCGACCCCGCGGACGTTGGCGGTCACCACCTCGCCCTTGCGCGCCTGCATGCGGGCGAGGTCGAGCGTCACGCCGGCGAGGCCGATGCCGTGGTCCTTGAACTTGTGCGTCGCCTCCTCGAACAGCTCCGAGGACTGCAGGAGCGCCTTGGACGGGATGCAGCCGATGTTGAGGCAGGTGCCGCCGAGCGTCTCCCGCTTCTCCACGCAGGCCACCTTCATGCCGAGCTGCGCGGCGCGGATGGCGCAAACATAGCCGCCGGGGCCGGCGCCGATGACGATGACGTCGAAGGAATCGGGCATTTGAGGGGGGTATCCTGGTGGGAAAGGCGCGGCGGGAAAGTGGCCCGCGCGGCGCCGCGGATCAAGGATGCCGTCCGGCGGCGCCATCCGGCCCGACCGGGCCACGCCGGCGGGCCGACCGTCCGCCCTGGAGGGCGCGCCGGCCGCAGCGCGTGCGGCCGTCGTCCCAGCCGGCGGCGCCGCGCCAAACGGCTTGACGCGCCCGCCCCGCGCCATGTCCGCTAGCCCCCGGGCGACGGCCACACGCAAAAACGGGCCGCGCCCGAGGGAGGACGACCATGACCGACCACCATTCCGGGCTGCCGCCCGCCGAGGGTGGACCGCTGCCGCGCCGCGCGGCGCTCGGCCTCACCGCCGTGGCGCTCGCCGCGCCGGCCGTGACACGGGCCGCAGCCGGCTTCCCCGAAAGGCCAATCCGGCTGATCGTGCCCTGGTCGGCCGGCAGTTCCTCCGATGTCCAGATGCGCTCCCTCGCCGACATTGCCCAGGGCCCGCTCGGGCAGCCGGTCGTGGTCGAGAACAAGCCCGGCGCCGGCGGCACGATCCATATCGTCCCGCTGGTGCGCGAGACGCGGGCCGACGGCTACACGCTGGGCCAGATGCACCTTTCGGTGATCCGCCGGCCCTTCCTGGTCCGCACGCCGCAATGGGACCTCGCGACCGACTTCACCTACGTCATCGGCCTGTGCGGCTGGGTGACGGGCCTCGCGGTGAGGGCGGACGCGCCGTGGCGCGACTGGGCCGAGTTCGTCGCCGCGGCGAAGGCCGCGCCCGGGCGGATCACCTACGCCACCGCCGGCATCGCCACGACGCCGCACATCCTGATGGAAGACCTCGGCCAGCGAATCGGCGTGCAGCTCACCCACGTGCCCTTCCGCGGCTCCAGCGAGGGGGTGACGGCGGTGCTCGGCAGCCAGGTCTCCGCCGTCGCGGACGCCTCGACCTGGGCGCCGCATGTCGAGGCGGGGCGGATGCGCCTGCTCTGCGTGTTCACCGCGGAGCGCTTCCGCCGCTTCCCCGACGTGCCGACGCTGCGCGAGCTGGGGATCGACCTGGTGGCGAGCTCGGCCTACGGCATCGTCGGGCCGCGCGGGATCGACCCGGGTGCGGTGCGCATCCTGCACGACGCGTTCAGGACCGCGCTCTTCGATCCCAGGAACGAGCGCGTCCGAGACCAGTTCGACATGCCGGCGCTTTACTACGATAGCGCGACCTACCGGGAGGTCACGCTGCGCCAGGCGGAGTACGAGCGGACGATGGCGCAGCGCCTGGGGCTGCGCATCGAATAAGGGGAGGAATCTGGATGAGAATCACTCGGCGTGCCGCGCTAGGGGGAGCGGGGGCGGCGCTCGCGACGCCGGCCATCGCGCAACGGGGCGGCACTGGCGGCGGACGATATCCGGACCGGCCGATCCGGCTGATCGTGCCCTGGCCGCCGGGCGGCTCGGCGGATGCGCAACTGCGCTCGCTGGCCGAGATCGCGGGACGCAAGCTCGGGCAGAGCATCGTGGTGGAGAACCGGGCGGGCGCGTCCGGCACGCTCGGCGCGCTGCACCTCAAGACGCAGGCGCGGCCGGATGGCTACACCATCGCGCAGATGCACCTCTCCGTCATCCGGCGGCCCTTCCTGGTGCGCAACCCGCCCTGGGACCCGGTGGAGGACTTCACCCACATCATCGGCCTGTGCGGCTGGATGTTCGGCGTCTGCGTCAAGGCGGACAGCGAGATCCGGAGCTGGGCGGACTACCTCGCCTACGCGCGGGCCAATCCGGGGCGGCTGACCTACACCACCTCCGGCATCGCGACGACGAACCACCTGGCGATGGAGGAGATCGCCGAGCGCGAGGGGATCGAGCTGACCCACGTGCCCTACCGCGCCTCGAACGAGGCAGCCGTGGCGGTGGCCTCGGGCGAGGTGATGAGCGTGGCGGACAGTTCCGCCTGGGCACCGCTGGTGGATGGCGGGCAACTGCGGCTGCTCTGCGTCTGGACGGCGGAGCGTTCGCCGCGCTTCCCCGATGCGCCGACCCTCAAGGAGCTGGGCTACGACATGGTGGTGACCTCGCCCTACGGCCTGTCGGGGCCGAAGGGGATGGACGAGGGCGTGGTGCGGGTGCTGCACGACACGTGCAAGGCGGCGCTGTTCGACCCCGCCAACGCCGCGGTGCGGGCGAATTTCGACATGCCGCTGGAGTACTACGACACCGCGCAGTACCGCGACTTCATCCGCCGCCGCGCGGAATACGAACGCAGGATGGCGCAGCGGCTGAACCTGCGGATCGACTGAGGTGCCCCCGGGAGAGGAAACATCCATGACCACGGTCACCATCGGCCGCCGTGCCGCGCTCGGTGCCGCGCTCGGCGCCGCCACGACGCTCGCGCGCCCCGCGATCGGCCAGGGGCGGTTCCCGAACCGGCCCGTGCGCTTCCTGATCCCCTGGGCGCCGGGCGGAATCCTCGATGGCTTCATGCGGCTGCAGGCGGAGCTGTTCCAGCAGGAGACCGGCCAGCCGCTGGTCATCGAGAACCGGCCCGGCGCGCGCGGCACGCTCGCGGCGCAGTACCTCATCACCCAGGCGCGGCCGGACGGCTACACCATCGCGCACCACCACCTGTCCATCATCCGCCATCCCTTCCTGACGAAGCGGCCGACCTGGCATCCGGTGGACGACTTCACCTACATCATGCAGCAGTCCGGCTTCGTCTTCGGCCATGTGGTGCACCCGGCCTCCGGCTGGAACACGCTGGCCGACATGTGGGCGGAGGCGCGGCGGCGGCCGGGGCAGCTCTCCTACGGCACCTCCGGCATCGCGACGAGCAACCACCTGGCGATGGAGGAGCTGTGCGAGAAGGAGGGCGTGCAGATGACGCACGTGCCCTTCCGCGGCACCTCAGAGAACATCACCGCGCTGCTCGCGCGGCAGATCGACTGCATCGCCAACTCGAACTCCTGGGCGCCGAACGTGGAGGCGGGGCAGATGCGGCTGCTCGCGGTCTGGACGCGGCAGCGGCTGCGCGCCTTCCCGGAGGCGCCGACCCTGCTCGAACTCGGCTACGGGATGGTGGTGACCTCGCCCTACGGCATCGCGGGGCCGAAGGGGATGGACCCGGAGATCGTGGAGCGGCTGCACCAGATCTTCCACAAGACCCAGACGCATCCGCGGGTGCAGGAGCTGATGGAGCGGAACGACATGCCGGACGAGTATCTCGGGCCGGCGGACTATACGAAGTTCGCGCGGGAGCGGGCGGAGTACGAACGCCGGATGGTGGCGCGACTGAACCTGTCGATCGACTGAGCGCGACAGCGCCGCCCGCACCCGCGCCCGGATCGGCGGAGCGCGGGCGGCGCGCCCGTGCGTCGCGAGCGGGGAGGATCGGGCGGCGGGATCTGCGGAGAGGCGACCCGCCGCAAGGCGTGGGCTGGGCTCACACTGCCCCGCATGAGGCCCGCCCCCATGCGGCGCGTGGCAAGTGCGCCGAGGTCGCGAATGCTGCCTACACCCCCGGCGCGAAGCCAGGGCTCGCCGAGGCGTACCCCACGCCGGCGTCCAAGGCCGCGTTCATGACCACCATGAACGCGGGGCGGTATCAGACGTCCAGCAGCAACCGCTCCGGATTCTCGATCGACTCCTTCACCCGCACCAGGAAGCTCACCGCCTCCTTCCCGTCCACGATGCGGTGGTCGTAGCTGAGCGCGAGGTACATCATCGGGCGGATCTCGACCTTCCCGCCCACCGCGACCGGCCGGTCCTGGATCTTGTGCATGCCGAGGATGCCGGACTGCGGCGGGTTCAGGATCGGCGTGCTCAGCAGGCTGCCGTAGATGCCGCCATTGGTGATGGTGAAGCTGCCGCCCGAGAGTTCCTCCAGCTTCAGCGAGCCATCGCGGGCGCGGCGGCCGAAATCGGCGATGCGCTTCTCGATCTCGGCGAAGCTCAGCTTGTCGGCGTCGCGCAGCACCGGCACCACGAGGCCCGCCGGGCCGCCAACGGCGATGCCCATGTGCACGAAGTTCTTGTAGATGATGTCCTCGCCGTCGATCTCGGCGTTGACGGCGGGGAACTCCTTCAGCGCGGCGACGCAGGCCTTCACGAAGAAGCTCATGAAGCCGAGGCGCACGCCGTGGCGCTTCTCGAAGGCGTCGCGATACTCGCTGCGCAGCGCCATCACCGCCGACATGTCCACCTCGTTGAAGGTGGTGAGCATCGCGGCGGTGTTCTGCGCCTCCTTCAGGCGGCGCGCGATGGTCTGGCGCAGGCGCGTCATGCGCACCCGCTCCTCGCCCTCCTCCAGCGCGCGGGGTGCCGGCTTCGCGGCGGGGGCCTGCGGCGCTGCGGGCGCGGCGGCGGCCCGCTGGAGATAGGCAAGCACGTCGCCCTTGGTGATGCGCCCGTCCTTGCCGGTGCCGGCGCCGATCTGCTCGGAGGTGATGCGGTTCTCCGCCATCAACCGGGCAGCGGCAGGGAGTGGCGCATGCTCGCCGGGCCGCGCGCCCGGGCCGCCCGGCCCGCGCGGCGCCCCGGCCCGGGGGGGTATTAACAAATGGCGCGGCCGACGAAGGCGT